>CANRII010000025.1 GCA_947630685.1 uncultured Ruminiclostridium sp.
TTGTCGGGCAATTCTTCCGAAATCACCTGCGACAGGCGCTTGTCGGTGTTTTCTTCAAGCCCCTTGCCGACGTTTACGATAACGGTGTTTTTACTGACGTAAGGCTTTACACGCTTTGCGGTCTCGCGGACAAAGCGCGACGGTATAGCGAACACCAGAATATCCGCGCCCGCTGCACAGCTTATATCGTCGGTAAAGCCTATCGTCGGCGGAACTATAACTCCGGGCAGCAGCCTTTTATGCTCGCCGTCCCTCATTATAGCGTCTATCTCTTCCTTGTATTTCGACCACGCCGTGACGTTATGTCCGTGATTGTTCCACAGAATAGCCAGCGCGGTGCCGAATCCGCAGCCAAGTATCGTTATTTTTGCCATGCCGTCCTCCCGTTATGCTTTCTGACCGAGCTTCTTTTCGGTGCCGTTTTTGAGCCTTACTATGTTTCCTCTGTGCATATAAACTATCAGCGCGCCTATCAGCAGAGCGATGACAGTATTTATATAAACGCTGGGGTCGCCGACTATCAGTCCGTATATAAGTACCGTCGGACCGTACAGAATAGCCGCCGCACACGAGCCGAGCGACACGTATCTGGTTATCGCCACTATAATAATGAATATACCCAGCAGTATGCAGGCGGGTATCCATTCCACCGTCATCAGGATAGATACCGATACGAGTATGCCCTTACCGCCCTTGAATTTATAGTAGACAGGGAAGACGTGTCCGAGTATTCCCGCCAGTGCAGCCACGAAAGCGACATAGTTAAGTCCGTTGCTAAGCACGGTCGTATCGACTCCCGCCAGAAAATAAAACGAAAGCCTTACTATGATGACCGACAGCACGCCTTTCAGCACGTCGCCGAGCAGTACGAACAGCGCCGCGATCTTGCCCTGTGTCCTGAGCGTGTTGGTAAGTCCGGCGTTACCGCTGCCGAGATCTCTGATATCCTCGTGCGACTTTATCCGGGTTACTATTATCGCCGAATTTATGCCGCACAGCAGATACGGCACAATAACCATTATTGCATAGCAAAGGTAGATCATTTTATTCTCCCCGTTCTCTTACGATGATTTTTATCGGAGTACCGTCCAGCCCGAAGCTTTCTCTTATCCTGTTTTCAATATATCTTTGATAGGAATAATGAAACAGGTCTTTCTTGTTGCAGAATATTACAAACGTCGGCGGCTTTGTGGACGCCTGAGTCATGTAATACAGCTTGAGCCGTTTTCCTTTATCCGACGGCGGCTGTACTCTCGCGGTGGCATAAGCCAGCAGATCGTTCAGCGTGCCGGTGGATATTCTTCTTGCGTTTTGCTCGCTTGTATATTTTATCAGCTCAAAGAGCTTGTCCAGCCTTTGACCGGTAAGCGCGGAGATAAACACAAACGGGGCATACGACATAAACGAGAAATCCACCTCCAGCTTTTTGGTAAATTCCTGCATGGTCTTGCCGTCTTTTTCTATGCTGTCCCATTTATTTATCGCGATAACGCTCGCTTTGCCCTGTTCATGAGCGTAGCCCGCTACCTTGCTGTCCTGCTCGGTAAAGCCCTCGTTTGCGTCTATCATTATAACGCAGACGTCGGCGCGTTCTATCGCCATATAAGCGCGCAGCACGCTGTATTTTTCTATCTGTTCGTTTACCTTGGATTTTCTGCGAATGCCTGCGGTGTCGATAAACACATAGGTATCATCGCCGCGCTTGATGACGGTATCCACGCTGTCCCGCGTCGTTCCTGCAATATCGGAAACTATCATCCTTTCCTCGCCTGCGATTTTGTTGATGAGGGAGGATTTTCCGGCGTTAGGCTTTCCTATAACCGCTACTTTAACGGCGTCCTCGGGATATTCCGGCTCGTCGGACTTTTCCGGCATAGCCGAAAAAACCGCGTCCAACAGATCGCCCGTGCCGTGACCGTGAACAGAGGATACCGCTATCGGTTCTCCCAGTCCGAGATTGTAAAATTCGTAAAAATCCGCCGGCAGCTCTCCGATAGAATCACACTTGTTTACGCAAAGAACTATCGGCTTTCCGCTTTTCTGAAGCATATCCGCGACGTCGGCGTCGGTGCTTGTTACGCCGGAGGTTATATCCGTCACCAGAATTATAACATCGGCCTTGTCTATCGCAAGCTGCGCCTGTATGCGCATTTGGGAGAGTATAACGTCCTTGGTGTCCGGCTCTATACCGCCGGTGTCTATCAATGTAAACTCCCGACCGAGCCATTCCGCCTTAGAATATATCCTGTCCCGCGTCACTCCGGGAGTGTCGTCAACGATGGACATTCTTTTTCCCACTAACCGGTTGAACAGCGTTGATTTGCCGACGTTTGGCCGTCCTACTATCGCTACCGTTCCGTACATTTTATCTTCCTTTCATATCGTGTTTGTTCCAAGTATCGCGTCCAGTAGTGAATAACCGTCGTTTTCATTGGGAACTACCGGTACGCCGAGCGCTTTTTCCACATCCGACAGCGTTTTATCGTCTAAGAAAATATCACCGTCGCTTCTCAGCATATTTTTGGTGATAAGCAGCCGCTCGCCCAGAGTATCCTTAAAAGGGGAGAGCTGCGCTATCATATCGCCCGCCGTGATAAGTCCCGCTACGGTTATCGTTTCACCGAAAAATTCGTTGCGTATTATCTTTATTTGTACCTCGGTGTTGGGAAAATCCGCTTTCATCAGCTTTACAAGCGTTTGCATCAGCGGCGCCGCCAGTACGCCCGTAGCGATGGTGACCCGACGGCGGATATTGTCGGTCTCGTTATTTTCCCGCTTGTCCGCCAGCGCGTCGGTAAATTCTTTCAGCATACTCGCGCACATTCCCACGCCGTTTTCAAACTGGTCAAAATCTCCGTAATATTCATAATTCGGCAGGGGTCTTTGAGCCGTAAGGAAAAATTCGTCGGACGGATAAACGACCCTGTCGTGATATTTTTCATACATCATATCCCCGAATTGCTGCATTATATCTATCGCGTCGGAAGCTCCTTGCTTATCGTATATACACAGCTTCGGCAGCTTGTCCCTGAATTTTGTTATACCTACCGGAACGCAGGCGATGCTTTTGACGGCGGGGTAGAGCATACAAATGTCGGTAAGCGTGCGTTCAAGCTCCTTTCCGTCGTTCATGCCGGGGACAAGAACTATCTGGGTATTAAGCTCGATCCCCGCGGCAGCCATCTTATATAAGTAGTCAAGACATTCGCCGGCGAAGCGGTTTCCGGTCATCTTTACCCGTAATTCGGGATTGGTGGTATGCACCGATATATTCATCGGCAGCTTCATTTTGATTATGCGGTCAACGTCCTGCTGCGTAAGATTTGTCATAGTGATATAATTTCCTTGCAGGAAGCTCAGCCGCGAATCGTCGTCTTTGAAATAAAGTGTGTCCCGCATTCCGTCGGGAAGCTGATCGATAAAACAGAATACGCAGTTATTGCGGCAGCGCTGTTTTTTATCCATAAGATAAGAACAAAAGCCCAGTCCCAGATCGTCGTATTCCTGCTTTTTTACCTTTACGGTGCGGCCGGACAGCTTTATTACCAGCTTTTTGGCGGCACAATGGAATTTATAATCCAGCACGTCGTTTATTTCGCTGCCGTTGATGCTTATAAGCTCCTCTCCGGCTTTTATACCGCATTTTGCGGCAGGGGAGTCGGGGAAAACCGATTCTATTTTTACCAATGCCGCACACCTGCCTTAAAAATATTAAAATAGGGCTTAGCACAAACTAAGCCCATTTTAAGTTTACGCTTTTTTGCATAAAACCACACAAAAGCTTACGCCTCTTTGTGCGCAATTACCTCTCTGCCCTTATAGTAGCCGCAGCTGCCGCAGACTCTGTGGGGCAGCTTGAGCTCGCCGCACTGCGGGCAGCGTGAGAATGCAGGTGCGGATAGCTTCCATACCTGTGAACGTCTTTTGTCACGTCTTGCTTTAGACGTTTTCCTCTTCGGAACTGCCATTTTAGCACCTCCCCCTGATGTCCATAATCATTTTATCAGCCGAATAAACTATATAAAATAAGTACGCTGAAAATCAACACTCTAGTATTATACAGCAGTTTTTCGGATTTGTCAATAGTTATTTCAGATATTTTTTTACATTTTCGGTCAACTGGTCGATATCTGCCGAGATAGTAAACGTGATATTGGTGTCCTCACCGCTTACTGCGGCTATTTTATCGAACATATTGCCTACCAGCTCATAATCTCTTCCGCATATCTTCAGTATACCGTCGACGAAAATATCTGTGCAGTCGTAATCCGACGCCATTATTCCGGCGATAAAGCCCGCCATTTCGTCGTAGTTGGATATTTTATAGTCCTCAATGTTTACAAGGCGTACCTTGTGATAAATATCCCTGTTCAGGGAAGAGCCTACCTGTATAGCCACTACGTTTCCTTTGCTTGCTTTTTCAGCGTCGTGGATCGCGTCAATAAGTATCTTGGTCTTGCCTGAACCTTTTTTTCCGGGAATCAGTTTTATCATTGTAAAATCCTCCGTATATGCGCCGGCTCTCGCTGACGCTTATTCTGATCGCGGCTTTCGTTTTCCAAAAACCGCAATTGGTGTGGGTGTTACCCCTATAATAATAATAATCAGTTGCCTGATTGATTATCCGAGTTTTTCTTCCAGCGCGGCTTTAGCTTCTTCATATCCGGGCTTGCCGAGCAGGGCGAACATATTTTTTTTGTAGCTTTCCACGCCGGGCTGATCGAACGGATTTACTCCCAGCAGGTAACCCGATATCGCACATGCCTTTTCAAAGAAATAGATCATGTAGCCGAGTTCCTTTTCGTTCAGCTGAGGTACTTCCAGTACGATGTTAGGCGTGCCGCCTTCGGTATGCGCTAATACCGTGCCCTCGTATGCTTTCTGATTTACCACGGACATATTCTGATTTGAAAGGAAGTTAAGCCCGTCGCCGTTCGCGGGATCATCCTTAAGGAAAAAGTCCTTTTGCGGCTTTTCAAAATGCACTACCGTTTCAAACAGTATCTTAGAGCCGTCCTGGATAAACTGACCCAGCGAATGCAGATCGGTGGAGAATATCGCCGAAACAGGGAACAGACCTTTCTTGTCCTTTCCCTCGCTTTCTCCGTACAACTGTTTGAACCATTCGCACATCATGGCAAATGAATTTTCATAAGCTACCAGCATTTCCGCCTTAAAGCCTTTGCAGCGCAGAATGTTGCGCAAAGCGGCGTATTTATAGCATTCGTTTTTCTCAAGCTCGTTTACCGAAAATTCTTCTCTTGCTTCGGCCGCGCCCGCCATAAGCGCGTCGATGTCGCAGCCCGCGCAGGCGATAGGAAGCAGCCCGACCGCAGTAAGTACCGAGAATCTTCCTCCCACGTCGTCGGGTATGACAAAGGTCTCATAACCCATCGCGTCGGAAAGCTCTTTAAGAGTACCCTTTTTCTTGTCGGTAGTAGCGTATATCCTGCCCTTTGCGCCGTCTGCTCCGTATTTTTCTTCAAGCAGCTCTCTGAATACTCTGAACGCCAGAGCAGGTTCCGTAGTAGTACCGGATTTGGAAATGACGTTTACCGAAAAATCCTTATCCTTTACTATCTCTAAAATATCGTTGAAATATGTAGGGCTTATGCTGTTTCCTACAAAATATATCTGCGGGGTGTCCTTTGCAAGCGAATTGTAAAGCGTTGATCTGAGCGCCTCGATAGCCGCTCTTGCCCCGAGATAAGAGCCGCCTATGCCGATAACTATCAATATATCGCTGTCCGATCTTATCTTATCGGCGGCTTTCTTTATTCTGGCAAATTCTTCTTTGTCGTAGTTTACCGGCAGATCTACCCAACCGAGAAAATCATTGCCGAGACCGGTCTTGCTGTTTATCATCTCATGAGCCGTTTTTACCATAGGCTCGATGGCTTTCAGTTCGTCCGGACGGACAAACTCAGCCAGATAGCGCTGATTTACCTTTATTCCCATTTCTTTATCTCCTGATTTCGTTTCTTTCCTGTCCCATGGAACTGTGCTGTATTTTTTTATATATAGGTCATCCTGTTCCATATACTTATATTATAGCTGAATTTTCCCTGTTTTGCAAGAAGTTTTATAAACTAGATACAGTTTTGTTTAATATAAACAAATATTTATAACAGTTTTGTGCAGCTTACCCAAAATTAAATATGGAATATTTCCGAAAGTATTAACAGCAGACTTTTCCAGAAGGTCAGCTCCTCGACTTCCTGAACAGCCACTATATCGCTGGAAAAAATTTCTTCTCCGTCGAGAGTGACGCTCATTTTTCCGGCTGTCTGACCGCAGCTTACCGGCGCGTCAAAGCCCTCCGCAACGGTGTAGCTGTATTCTATCCTGTCTGAACTTCCTTTAGGGACGACTGCGCTGACAAGTTTTTTTACCCTTATGTCCACCTGCTTTTGAGTGCCGTTTTCTACCGGTATCGGTATCAGCTTTGAACTGTCCACCGTCGGGCGGAACATTTCATAGCCGGAAAAACCGTGATCCAGCAAGCTTTCACAGACGTCGAACCGCTCGTCCGCCTGCTCGCATCCCAGCTCCACGGCGGCAAGCGTCATATCCGAGCGCTTTGCCCATGCGCAAAAACAGCAGCCCGCGCCGTCGGTAGTGCCGGTCTTTCCGCCTATCATGCCTTTATAGCGGCTTATCAGCTTATTGGTGTTGAGCAGCTGCGTCTGCCGTTCTCCCTCCCGCACATATTCGAGCCTGGTGGAATAAAATTCGTTAAAATAGTCGTATTTGCTTATTTCGGCGCACAGCAAAGCGGTATCGTATGCGCTGGTATAATGCTCTTTGTCGTCATAACCGACGCAGTTTACATAGTGGGTATCGTTCATGCCCAGATTTTCGGCGTGGCGGTTCATGCTTTCGACGAATTTTTCCTCGGTACCGCTTACATGCTCCGCTAAAGCAACGCAGGCGTCGTTTGCCGAGGCTATAACCACCGATTTAAGCAGCTCGCCCGCGGTCATCTGCTCTCCGGTTTCCAGCCAGATAACCGAGCCGTCCATGCTGTTTGCGTGCGCCGAGCAGGTGACCGTATCGTCAAAGGACAAGCCTCCCGCCGATATTTGCTCCGCAAAAATAAGCAGGCTCATCAGCTTTGTGACTGACGCCATAGGCAGCTTTTCATGCGCGTTTTGTTCATACAGCACCTGACCGGTGGAACATTCTATCACGACGGCGGCCTTTGCGCTGCCGATATCCGGCTGCGCTGTTTCCTCCGCATATGCAAAACATACTGCGTTTATTGATACGATCGCCGCTAAAAAACAGCTCAACAGCTTTTTTAACATAATTTTTCCTCTCTTTTCCGGCAGGATAGTAACCGCCGCTTTTTAATTAATGTATATGCGTGCGTTGTCCTGATTTTTCCGTATAATCCGGACAAAACAGGTAAAAATATCAATGCTTAGAAAGGAGCGTTGTTATGGACTGCACGATCGACAGACCTATGAAGTTTTTTATCCTGTTCTCGTTCGGGGGAGGATTATATACTATAGTGGAGCTTTTGTTCAAGCAGGATTCTCATTGGAGCATGTTTATACTCGGCGGGCTTTGTTTTGTGCTGGTAGGCGGGATAAACAAGGTATATACAGATATGCCGCTGATAACTCAGATGGCGATATCATCGGTGATAATAACATCTCTGGAATTTATCTGCGGCTGTATCGTTAATATCTGGCTAGACTGGGAGGTATGGAATTATGAAACGCTGCCGTTTAATTTATTCGGTCAGATATGCGTGTATTTTACCGCGGCATGGTTTTTCCTGTCGCTTATCGGAATAGTGGCGGACGATTTTTTGAGATGGCAGCTTTTTAATGAAAAAATGCCCTCATATTCACTTGTTAAGCGCCATTCTAGGTAATACGATTATACCCATAGTGAAACGCCCCCAAGAGCTGCCATACTCTTGGGGGTTTCTCTTGTACTTTCTGAGAGCTGCTTTAGAACAAGTCGCTGTGCGTTCCTGTCCTTGTGAGATAAAGAATAAGCTCACCATTCGAAATTTCATAGATCAGAAGCCAATCGGGTGTGATATGGCATTCACGACAGCCTTTATAGTTCCCGACTAAGCTGTGATCTTTATACTTCTCGGCTAACGGCTGTCCCGACGCAAGCGTATCGACTACACTACTCAGCAAAGACAGGTCATATCCTCGCTTTTTAGCTAATTTCAAGTCTTTTTTGAACATCGAGGTAAGAACGATGCCGTACTTTGGTTCGTTACTCATCGTCCGTTAACTCCTCTAAAACCTCACTAAACGAGTTGTAAACCCGCTTGTTCGGGTCTTTTTTAAGGGTTTCTACTTCTTGAATGGCTAAAATGGTGTCGGCATTCGGGGTATCATATTGAATAACGCTCTGCATATACTGAACAATACTGCCCTTGACATTCTGTCCATGCTTGCTTACAACGCTCTTGAATGTGTTGTACATGTCCCTATCCATAACGAACGAGCAAGTGACCATATCAGACTTCATAAAATCACTCCTTTCTTACTTAGCAAACTTACTGTGTTTACTAAGTATATTATATACACTTCATTTACCATTTGTCAAGAATAAATTTTTTAAGTTTGTCCGTCTGTCCGGTTTAACTGCTTACTGTTTTCGAGATCCGCCGCTTAACAGCAGATTTTTACCGTTAAAGCAGAAATTCTATATTGAATCATAAAGCAAAAAATGCTAAAATTATCTGTAGAAAACTTTTTAAGGAGCAATTATGTCAGCAAGAAAAGCGGATATCTCGGTATCCATCTCACCGAAGAACGCGTCAAAGACCAACGACGGAGTCTTTCAAGGCTGGGGAACAAGCCTTTGCTGGTGGGCAAACCGCATAGGTTATTCCGACAGCCTTTCGCAGCAGGCGGCGGAACTGTTCTTTTCACAAAATCATCTCGGTATGAACATTATGCGTTACAATATAGGCGGCGGCGACGACCCCGAGCATCACCATATAACCCGCACAGATTCGGCGATCCCGGGTTGGACGGTATATGATAAGGACACCGGCGGTCGGACTTTTGATGTTCATGCCGATGCAAATCAGCTGAACGTTTTGTCAAGAGCATACAAGGCGGCGGGGCAAGACGCATATGTGGAGGTCTTTTCCAATTCGCCTCCGTATTATATGACGGTCAGCGGTTGTTCGTCCGGTAATGCCGATCCGGCAAAGGACAATTTGAGAGCGGAGTGTTACGGCGATTTTGCCGGATATCTCGCCGATGTCGCCAAATATATAAACGATGACCTTAAAATAAAGGTTTCCTCCGTTTCTCCCATGAATGAGCCGGGCACGGATTACTGGTGGGCAAACAACTGGAAGCAGGAGGGCTGCCATTTCGATATGGGGAAATCTCAGTCCGAAATTTTGGTGCAGACCGCCGATAAGTTTGAAAAGGCGGGGCTTTCCGACGTCGAGATAGTCGGCAGCGATGAAACCGGGTGCGAGTATCAGTATAAAGCGTACCGGTTGTATTCTTCCGCCGCAAAATCGGAGCTTGACCGCATAAATACGCATAGCTACGACGAGAACGGCAGTAAAAAGCTCGGCCGTCTTGCCGCAAAAGAGAATATAAATATTTGGATGAGCGAAACCGACGGCAGCGGCATATTGGGAGAAAACGCGGGAGAAATGGCAGCGCCGCTTTGGTTCGCCAAAAAGATAATAAGAGATATAAATTCTCTTTCTCCTTCGGCGTGGATCATGTGGCAGGTCATAGACAGTCATATCAGCGCCGACGGATACAACGGGAATAGCGACAGGGGAATGGTGGACGTTTTGAGCGGATACTGGGGGCTTGCCGTTGCGGATCACGACAATGATAATATCATACTGACGCAGAAATATTACGCGGCCGGACAGTTTACGCGATACATACGCCCCGGCATGACTGTTATCCACGCCGGGGATAACGCGCTGGCGGCTTACAGCGAAAAGGAGAAAAGGCTGGTGATAGTTGCGGTAAACGACCGCGCCGCGAATATACTATGCAGATTCAATTTGTACCGATACGGCACCGGAAACGGGGTAGTTCAAGCGGTACGCACCAGCGGCGGTATTGAGTCTGGCGAGCATTGGGCAAGACTTGACGATATAAAGGCCACGCCGAAAACCTTTACCGCTAAATTAAAAGGAAATTCGGTAACTACATTTATTCTGAGCGGGGTAGAGCCTACCGAAATTCAATAGCATGAAAGGTTGAAAAAGTCCGTGTTTTATGTTACAATAAAGCACGGATATCTTTTTTGATCGGAGCGTGATAGCTTGCCTGAGGAATTTAATATCAAAGTCATAGCTCATATAAAAAGCCTTTTTCCCGATAAATTCGGCATACCCAGACAAAGCGGGCTGGCAAATCTTCCCGCGCGTATCATATTTGAGCCGGAATACCGCGTGCGGGAAGCGATACGCGGACTGGAACAGTATTCTCATATATGGCTGATATGGAGATTTTCCGAAGCTGCCGGGAAAGAATGGTCGCCTACCGTCCGCCCGCCGAGGCTCGGAGGGAATATAAGGACGGGAGTTTTTTCCACGCGTTCGCCGTTTCGGCCGAACGCTATAGGGCTTTCCTCGGTGCGGCTTGAAAAGGTGGAGCTTGATACTCCCTGCGGTCCGGTGCTGCATATAAGCGGCGCAGACCTGCTCGACGGCACGCCGATATATGATATAAAGCCTTATCTTGCCTACACCGATTCGCACCCAGACGCCCGCGGGGGATTTTCCGACGGCAAAACTGCGGCGCTAAAGGTGATCCTGCCGGAAAATACAGCCGCGATCCCCGAAAATATCCGTCCCGAGCTGATAAAGCTGCTTGCCGAGGATCCCAGACCGGCTTATCACAAGGATCCGGGCCGCGTTTATAAAATGGATATCGCGGGAATAAAAATCAGCTTTTCGGTAAGCGGGGATACCTTGACGGTGTTAAGCGCGGAAAGTTGTGTGTAATCTGAAAATTGTGTGATAATACGGCGTTTAGTGCTTTTTCACGTTGACTTTTGCTTGAGTTTGTGCTAAAATTTCTAATGATATATGAAACGGAGGAGTAAATATGAGCGCAATAGAATCTGCTTTTGTTGATTTGTTGGATTATCTCGGAAATTATATAATACCGCCGGCATGCCTTACCGCAGTAGGAGAATGTACCGCGGTGTTCGCTATAGCCTGCATTATCATGTCGCTGTTTTTCCGTAAGGGAAAAGCCGACGGAGTAAGGACGTTCAGCAGGATACTTTCGGTAATAACGCTGATCTTCTCGGTCGTACTGATTGTTTCATTCCTCGGCTTGGCTGTATTGCTCTTTGTCGGAGCAGGGGCGAGCGGCGGTAATTATCATCTGGTGCAGCCTTTTTATAATCTGTATTATGCTTTTATCGCCGAAACTATATGCTTCGGACTGCCTCCCGAGATGCTGGAACTGTCTACTATGGCGGTTATAGGAATAACGCTTGCGTTCTACGCGGTGATGTTCGTACTGCCGTCCGTGCTTGGCTTTATTTCTTTCTCGGTGGTACGCGGCGCAGTAAGAAAATCAAACGAGGCGAAGGCAAAGCGGCAGGAGACCGTACAAGCGCCGGAACAGCCGGAGCGCCAGTATACCCGCTATCCCATAAACAGCACGGATAACGCTGCCGAACCTCTGCCGGTGCCTGTCATGGAGCAGCCTGTCGCAGAGCCCGTGCAGCCCGTTTCCGAGCCTGTTGCAGAACCCGTACAGCCTGCTCTCGAGCCTGTCGAAGAACCTGTGCAGCCCGCTCACGAGCCTGTTTCAGAACCCGTACAGCCCGCTCCCGAGCTTATCGAAGAGCCCGTACAGCCCGCTCCCGAGCCTGTCGCAGAACCCGTGCAGCCCGCATCCGAGCCTGTAGAAGAACCCGTACAGCCCGCTCCCGAGCCTATAGCAGAACCCGTACAGCCCGCATCCGAGCCTGTTGCAGAACCGGTACAACCCGCACCTGAGCCTGTCGAAGATCCTGTACAGCCCGCTCCCGAGCCTGTTGCAGAGTTCGTACAGCCTACTGCATTTGTGCCGCTGTTCTGTATGAAATGCGGTACTCCGCTGAACGGCAACGATTTTTGTCACAACTGCGGATTAAAAGCCGGAGTAGCGCCGGATTCTTTCTGTACCTCATGCGGTGCAAAAATACAGCCCGGCAGCGCGTTCTGTACCCGCTGCGGCAAAAAGCTGTAAATTATCTATAAAACAAAAAGCAGACGATTTTCGCCTGCTTTTTTGTGTATAGAAGCAATATTAAAATTTATCTGACGGATAAACGGGAATTTTCTACTCGGCATATATTTCTAAAAAAGATGTGATTTTACCATGAGTATATTCGCCCTCGATCAGCCCAAACTCCGGGTCGTAATATTTATTATCATATAGCAGCGCCCAATGTGTATAACCCGCATTTGTATGAACTGTCAGGATCGAATACTTGTAGGGAACAGGATTCTTCTTGGATATCCGCTTGTTTCTTTCAGCGTGCCCAATGCCGTAAGCATCAAGTATCTCTATCAGTTGACCGATACTCGTAGCTCCGTCTGTTTTCATATCCTTTATTACTTCCTCAACGCTTTTCCCTGCGATCATGGCAATACACGCCTGTCCGCACGTTAAAAAAGTGGGCTGCATAATTAACTCCATCTATTATCCATCCCATATCATCTTTTCCGTTCCACTGCCCGTTTTGCTGAAATCCAAGACTGTGGTAAAACCTCTCCTGCTAAACAGAGATCCACCAACACACGCCGTACTTATCAATAACGGTAGCGCCGCATGCGCTCCACGGATATTCATGCATTTCTTCGATAACAACGCCGCCGTCGCTTAGCACATCAAATGCGTTCTTAACCGCCTCAACAGTCCCCAGCTCAAAAGCGTTAAAAGTCATTGTTTCCAATCTCATTGAGTGAATGGCTTCTACATCATAAGGGGTTTTCGCTTCCGCTAACGCTAAAATATTTTCGCCGTTCACTGTTAAAACGCTATGCTCATAGGCAGTTCCGCTGCTGTTTTTCATCTCTACTGTTATTTCTGCGCCAAACGCCTTACAATACGTTTTTGCCGCCTCAAAACTATTCATAACATATACCTGTGGGTAGCACTTCATATTGAACTTCCTTTCAAACTTCGATCTATCACATTGACCGTCATATCGGCAAATGCCCTTTTTTGTCTGCTTTTTTTATAGAAATAAGATTTAAGACATAAGATCGCACAATTTGTTGCTGAAATCTACGGGGTCGTCTATCGGCATACCCTCTACAAGCAGCGCCTGATTATACAGTATATCGCTGTACAATTTCAGCTTATCCTTGTCGGTATCGAACAGCTCGCGCATTTTGTTATATATCGGGTGAGAGGGGTTTATCTCAAGCACCTTTTCGGCCTTGGCACTGTGTTCGGTAGGCATCTGGCTCAACACCTTTTCCATCTCTATGGACAACATGCCGTCGCTGGTAAGGCATACCGGGTGCGTTTTCAATATCTTTGAAAGACGCACGTCCTTGACCTTTCCGCCGAGAGTTTCCTTGATAAACTCGAACATGTCCTTGCTCTCTTCGGCCTTGGCCTTTATCTCCTCTTTCTCCTCGGGGGTTTCAATGTCGAGGTCGCCGGCGGATACGGATTTGAACTGCTTGTCCTTATAATCCACCATCATCTGAAGCGCAAATTCGTCCACGCTGTCGGTGAGGTAGAGTATTTCATAGCCTTTATCTTTTACCAGCTCTGTCTGCGGCAGCTTGTCTATCTTGTCCACCGTTTCGCCGCTGGCAAAGTAAATGTTTTTCTGATCCTCTTTCATGCGGGAAACGTATTCTTCCAGCGTAACCAGCTTTTTCTCATTCGATGAATAGAACATAAGCAGGTCCTGCAGCAGCTCTTTTCCTGCGCCAAAGCCGTTATATACGCCGAATTTTATCTGTAAACCAAACGACTTCCAGAACTTTTCGTATTTTTCGCGGTCGTTTCTTAACATCTTGGTAAGCTCGTTCTTGATGGAACGTTCAATGCTCTTTGCCATGACTTTAAGCTGGCGGTCATGCTGAAGCATCTCACGGGAGATATTCAGCGACAGGTCGGCGGAGTCCACCAGACCTTTTACAAAGCTGAAATGATCCGGCAGCAGATCGGCGCATTTGTCCATTATAAGAACGCCGTTAGAGTAAAGCTGGAGTCCCTTTTCATAATCCTTTGAATAGTAGTCGAACGGCACCTTTGACGGAATATACATCAGCGCGCTGTAGGTAGCCGCGCCCTCTGTCTTGGTATGGATATGCGCTATAGGATCCTCGTAATCGTAGAACTTTTCCTTGTAGAACTTGTTATATTCCTCGTCGGTAAGCTCGGACTTGTTCTTTTTCCAGATCGGCACCATGCTGTTGAGCGTTTCCAGCTCGTAATGCGTTTCGTATTCGTCCTCGGTGCCTTCCTTAAGATGGCTGTGCCCGGTCATCATTTTGATAGGGTAGCGTATATAGTCGGAATACTTCTTGACAAGACCTTTTATCTTGTAATCGGTCAAAAATTCATCGTAGTCCTCTTCCTCGGTGCTGTCCTTTATTTTAAGGGTTATCTTAGTGCCGTGAGAGTCCATTTCCGTTTCGGTTATAGTGTAGCCGTCCACGCCCTCGGAGTACCATTTATACGCTGTATCCGAGCCGTAAGCCTTGGTTTCCACCGTGACCTGCGAGGCTACCATGAACGCGGAATAAAATCCTACGCCGAACTGACCTATCACGCTGATGTCCTCGTTCTTGTTCTCTTCGCTCTCGTTTTCGTTCTTGAACTGGAGCGAACCGCTCTTTGCTATCACGCCGAGATTGCTGTCCAGCTCTTCCTTGGTCATGCCGATGCCGTTATCTGTGATAGTCAGTATGCGCGCGTCTTTGTCTACCGCAAGGTTGATTTCAAAATCCCCTCTGCTCAGTCCGATGTTTTCGGTCAGAGATTTGAAATACAGCTTGTCCATCGCGTCGCTGGCGTTGGAAATAAGCTCACGCAGAAATATCTCCTTGTGAGTATATATCGAATTGATCATCATGTCAAGCAAGCGCTTAGACTCTGCCTTAAATGCTTTTTTTGCCATTATAGTCCCTTCTTTTCCGCTGTATAAATATTTTTTAGCACTCTACCTCTTAGAGTGCTAAAAGCATTATATCACTATTTTTTTGTTATGTCAAGAGCATTTCACAAAAATTTTTACAAAAAAGATAAATAAAATGAGGAAAAATTCATTTAATTTGTGACTGCTTTAATATAGGGTCGTTTTATATATATAGATACCGGGCGCGTTTAATACGACCCTAAAAATAATGTTGACTTTACAATACACGGTCAACTTTTTTTATCTTATTTGGAAAACGGCGCTTTAACGGCACTTTGTTTTCTTAGGAAAGGGAGATAAATATGAAAATGTTTAGAAGGATCACCGCTGCTGCGGTCGCCGCTGTTCTGGCAGTTACCAGCATAAGCGTTCTGCCGGTAAGCGACAGCGTCGAAACTGTTGCAGTTGCCTCGGCGCAGGCGGAGGACGGCTATTTTTACAGCCAGCTTACTCAAAAAGAAAAGCCTTTTTACGACGCGATCGAAGATATGTACAGTTTAGGCATACTCAAAAGCGGAAACGGCGACTACGACCTTATCAAAAACAATATCCTTACCGAGGATGAAACGGCGGCTTATGTAGAGGATTTCAACGATATGCTCAATGCGTTCGGCGCGGCGCGCGATGCGTTCTATGCCGATAACGCCGATATATTTTACGTTGATTTTTCCTATCTGTCGTTAAGAGTTACCTCCGGCGAGGACGGATATCACGCGTACATAGGCACCGGCAGGGGCGACAGCTATTATACCGAGGGCTTTACAAGCTCAGCCGATGTAAATAACGCTTTGTCGGAATATAACAAAGTGCTTGACGATGTGGTAAAGCAGGCTAAGAATGTAACGGCTGAGGAAGGCGAGAGCGTCACCGCCGAGCAGGTAAAATTCGTGCATGATTATATCACGACACATACCTCCTACAGACTGGAAAACGCCTGCAAGCCGGAAAATATCGGATATATCCGCACGGCTTACGGCTCTTTGGTAAAGGGCGAGGCAGTCTGCGAGGGCTATTCCAGAGCGTTCAAGGCGGTGCTTGACAGGCTCGGTATACCCTGTGTGCTGGTCTCCGGAATATTCAGACACAGCGAAAACGTGCCGGAGCTGCATATGTGGACTAACGTGCTGGTAGACGGCAAATGGTACGGCGTTGACCCGACCATGGACGATCCTATTAACACCAAGAGCGACGGCGTAAACGGACTGGACGGCTACGAGGGCAACGAATACCTGCTGGTAGGCGAGTCTGTTATGAGCAAACAGCATTTTTCCTCCGGCATAATGTCCGAATCCGGTTACGAATTTACTTATCCTATGGTAAACACCGACGATTTCGGATTTGATACCGTCACCAATAATAACGGACTTGTTGTAAAATACAGCGCGAACAGCGAAATGGAGGACGTCAAGGCGGGCGAATTCCGTGTGAGCTTCCGCGGCATGGGCGTAGAGGCGGCCAAGAAAGAGGGCTGGTACTTTATCGCTAAGATGGCGCAGTTCGATGAGGATATGGATAACTGGTCAAACGGCGACTGGGCATATATCCTGCCGGATGTTTATCCGTCTATAATGGACAGCGAGACCGAAGTATCGCTTATTTTCCCGCAGGTAAGATACGTGGAATTTGCGGTGACGGACGTTGCACCCGGTCCGTATCTTTCCGACCCGAATTACTTAAGATATATGGGCGACCCCTGCATGTTTGAGGCGACCTCCGGAACGCTCTATAATCCGTCGGGAACTTATGTCGCACCTCCTTATATAAAGAGGCAGAGCCCCGCGGCTACCGGAAGATTTCCGATAGACGGCAAGCCGCACCGCGTTACCGTTGTGTACGATGACGTTTTAGTAAAGACCTCCGAGGACGCCGAGGTAGGATATAAGCTCGACTGCGTCGACCGCAGGGTCGGTATTACCAGCCAATCCGGCATAAATAATTCCAAAATAGAAAATTTCGAGTGGGACGGCGAAAGCACCATCACTTTTGATTTTACCGCCAGCCAGATGTGGGCGGACGATACCGTGCTTTACAGCATTTACCTTACCGGTCTTGTAGGCAAAAAGAGCGGTAAAGAGCCGAATTGCATATCCTACTGCGCGTCTTTCCCGTGCGCAGTCTGCGCATACAGGTCGCAGGGGTATAAGTGGAACGTGTTTGGCAAGCCCACGCTGCTTGAAAACAGCGACATTTCCACTAAGGACTGGACTACCAACACAGGCGAGCCTATCGATGAATCTCTTATGTCGAGGCTGGTGCTGGTGGCAACTTCTCCCACCCATGCACAGACCGATACCATGAACGAAATGATAGATGATGAGCTTGCTGATATCGGCGCCGAGGCGCTTTCCAGCACTACGTACAATATAAATCTTACCGTCTGCAAGAGTCAGGTAGTATCCGCCGGCGACGGCGTGAGAGTTTCCCTCGGCTTCCCGGACGGTTATGGTCCGGAGGACGCCGGAGTTACTTTTAAGGCTTATCACTTCATTAAAAACGATATGGGCGAGATAACCGGAATAGAGGAAATACCCTGCGTTATCACGCCGTACGGTCTGCTGGTGACTTGTAAATCATTCAGCCCGTTTGCTGTAGTAGCGGTAGCCGGCGAAGAGGAAGTATCCGCAGATAAGACCGTTATCCTGTCATCTACTGCCGGAGGAAGCATTGACGGCGCCGACAGCACATTCACCTTGTCAAAGGGCGAAAGCGTTACGCTCACGGTAAAAGCCGACAGCGATCATTGCATAGACGCGATAGTCGTAGACGGAGAATATCAGACCGTTTCCGATAATAAAACCGCAGCCGTTACCGTTTCTTATGAGGATATAGCGGGCAGCACCTGCATAGTTGACGCACAGTTTGTAGCAAAGTCCGTCATTGAGAAGGAAGAACAGCGCGGCGAAGAGGCGATACTTCCCCAGGCTGCTCCTGCCGATATCTCTATAGAATACGAGGAGATCAGCGTTACCGAGGGCGAGGACGTTACCGTTAAGGCGGAAGTTACCGGCTCCGGCGACATCACTACATATCAATGGTACAAGGACGGCGAGGCTATCAGCGGTCAGACATCCGAAACGCTTACTATTGAAAAAGCGTCGCTTTCCGATTCGGGCGAGTATAAGCTGGTAGTTACCACCGTATCCGGTACGGTCACCGCGACCGCGGAAAAGACAGTCACGATCACCGTCAGCACTTGCCTTCACAAGAACTTCGGCGAATGGAAAACGATCACAAAACCCGGCTGTGAGACCGAAGGGCTTGAAAAGCGCGTCTGCGCAGATTGTGGGGAGGAAGAGACCAGAGTAATAACTCCGCTGGGTCATGACTATAAAGATGAGATAGTAGAACCTACCTGCACCGACGGCGGATATACCCGTCATACCTGTACAAGATGCGAAAATTATTATGATACCGACGCTGCGGCGGCTCTCGGCCATAAAGAAACAATTGAAAACGAAAAAGAGGCTACCTGCACCGAAGCGGGCTACACCGGCGATACCGTATGCTCTGTCTGCGGGGAATTGTTAGAGCAGGGCGAGGAAATACCGATGACCGCACATAGCTATGTTGACGGCAAGTGCGAGTTCTGCGGAGCGGAAGCTTCGGATACTTCTACCGATACGTCTGATGATAACACCGGAAGTGATGCCGATACATCTGATGATAATACCGGAAACGATACCGATACGTCTGATGATAACACCGGAAGCGATACCGATACATCTGATGATAATACCGGAAGCGATACCGACTTTGATATAGGCACTCCGCCTCAGAACACTCCCGGAACTTCATCGGGTGACAGTATCCCCGAAAACAGCGGTAATGAGTCCGGCGGCAACGATAATAACAGCGGCGGCAGCAATAACGGCAATCCCGATACGGGATATGCAACAGACGCCGCACAGCTTGCGCTCGCAGCATTATCGGCGGCGGTACTGCTTACGGCAATAAGAAAGAAAAAATAAACTTAAGTGTTTATTACTGCTAAAAGGGAGCTTTGCGCTCCCTTTTAGTTTTGGAGGCAGAAAATGGCAACGGTGCCGAACAGCCTCACGCCGCTAGGCTATCTTGGACCCTTGAGGGGGATTACAATCTTTGAATAATGGCAATATAACAAATAGTAATAATGATGATTTTTCGGACGAGTTGAACCGTCTTATCGCCGGAAAGCCGTATGTTGTTGACAGTATCGGCTTATCGGGGGCGGAGGTAAGGATATATGACGAATATGTGCTGAAAATACGTCAGCCAGGCGCTTATGCCGATAATGAAACGAAAATTCTCACTTGGCTCAACGGCAGGGAAAATACGCCTATGCACTACGGAAAACGTACAGCCGGACACTTACGGAAAAGACGGATTTTCTGATCCGAAAGAGCTGCTTGACTGGCTGTGTTCCAATCGTCCGGAGGAGGATATTGTTTTTATACACGGAGATTATTGCCTGCCAAATGTGTTCCTTGACGGCGATAGTATAGGCTTTATCGACCTCGACCATGCGGGCACAGGTGACAGGTGGGCGGATATTGCGTTATGCTGGCGCAGTCTAAAGGATAATTTTAACGGCAGCTACGGCGGAAAGATCTACCCCGACTTTGATCCGGATATACTGTTTGAAAAACTGAATATCGCTCCTGACAGAGAAAAGCCAGATATTATATCCTGCTAGACGAGCTGTTCTGAGCGTTTGCCAAAAGGCTCATTATCCACTCCTCAGGCTTTGATATTCTTATTATGCGTAAACATGAGAAATATAAAGGCGGCGGGTCATGGTCTGTACCTGAAAAAATTTCGGCATCGACTTGATTTTCATGTGATTTGGTGCTATAATATTTTCAGGCACAAGCCCATCATTTGTAAAAGGAGAAAAACAATGGATATCAAGGGAAAAATCGACGAGGTCGTAAACAAGGTAAAGATCGATCCTAACTTTGCGGAGCAGTTCAAGAACGAGCCTATAAAGGCGGTGGAGGGCGTTATCGGCGTGGATCTGCCGGACGACGTTATCAATAATGTTGTTGACGCGGTAAAGTCAAAGGTTTCGATAGACGGTATCAAGGATAAGCTGGGCGGACTTTTCGGCAACTGATATCCGGTTTCCAAAGCCGATAACGGCGGCGCTTGTTTTTTTCAAAAAAGTTAAAAAATCTTACAAAAAAGTATTGACTTATTCTTAAAGCTGTAGTATAATACTATCGTACATCTTTATTAAATTTGTATGTTAGTAACCTATGCCGCAGGGCAAAGGAGGGATATAGTTGGCTGAAGTTCGTTTGGGAAAAAATGAATCCTTAGATACAGCGCTTAAGCGTTTTAAGAGATCCTGTGCCAGAGATGGCGTTCTCGCGGAGGTTCGCAAAAGGGAACACTACGAAAAACCTTCGGTAAAGCGTAAAAAGAAATCCGAGGCTGCACGCAAGCGCAAGTATAAGTGATTTTACTTACAACATTAAAGGGCGGACAAAATCTTTTTGTCCGCTTTTTATCATGAAAGAAAGGACCTGTTTGTTATGCTATTTAAGCCGAAAATCTGGATAAACAGCGTCCTTGATATAGACAGGGACTTTTTGGAAAAACACGGCATAAAGGCGTTGGTGCTCGACCTTGACAACACGCTTTCCATGCACGGCAATCAGGAGCCGGAAAAGGGCGTTATTAAGTGGCTGGACGATATGCGTTCGCTCGGCGTAAAAATGACGGTAGTTTCCAATAACACAAGCAAACGCGTTACTCCTCTTGCAAATAAGCTTGGTCTGCCGTTCTGCGCTAACGGCTGTAAGCCTCTGACTTTCGGGATATCCCGCGCTATCCGTCAAATGAACGTTGATAAGCGCAGCACCGCCGTTGTCGGCGATCAGATATTTACGGACGTTGTCGGCGGAAATCTTAAAGGCGCGATAACTATACTGGTAGAGCCTTTCCACCTTGAAAAGACCTGGACGTTTCGTTTGAAGCGTCGGGCGGAAAGCCTGTTTTTTAAGCGCGATTATTCCAAACTGGAAAGAAAATGACCGGAGGAAAAATAATATGGCAACATTTGGACCCGGCGGAAATTCGGAAAGCTGGGGGAAGAATAAATTTCCGGAGGATCTTCCCGCATATCTTAAAAATCTCGGGCTTAACGGCTATGAGATAGAATGCGGCAGGGGAGTAAGGATATCGCAGAATACATACGATAAACTGCCGCAGCTTGCACAGGAAAACGGCATTTTTCTGACGCTGCATTCTCCTTATTATATCTCTCTTTCCGGTACAAGCGAGGAAACAAGGATAAAAAGCGTCGATTACATAATGGAGGCGATGCGCGCCGCCGATATGGTAGGAGCAAAGAAGGTCGTGGTACATTCCGGCTCATGCGCCAAAATATCGCGCGAGACCGCTATGGAGTATGCTAAGGATACGATACGCCGTGCGCTTGCTCAAATGAAAGAGGAAAATATCAAAGCCGTATTTTGTCCCGAAACGATGGGCAAGATAAACCAGCTCGGCACTCTTGAAGAGGTCGTGGAGTTATGCACTCTTGATGACAGTATGCTTCCCTGTGTGGATTTCGGCCATTTGAACGCGCGTACTCTCGGCGGTATAAAGACTTCGGCGGATTATGCCGCTATACTAGATACTATAGAAAATAAGCTCGGCTTTGACCGACTGTCAAATATGCATGTGCATTTTTCCAAAATAGAATACACCGCGGGCGGCGAAAAACGCCACCTGACCTTCTCCGATAATGAATACGGGCCGGACTATGAGCCGCTTATGGAGCTGTTTGCCAAAAAAGGACTGAACGCCAGCGTTATCTGCGAATCTGCCGGTACTCAGGCGGAGGACGCGGCTGTTATGAAAAAATGCTATGAAAGCTGCGTATAACGGAGGTTAAGTCTGAAAAAATAAATTTTCCGGACTTTGCGTTTTTGCACTTTGCTGAATACGGTCAGCAATTTTGTTTCGCAAAACCGCACAAAAACTCGAAAGGAGAGGTGCTTGCTTTGCAAGCATGATAATAAACATGAAGATTCTTGTTATAAACGGGCCTAATCTTGATCTTTTAGGCGAACGCGAGCCGGGTATTTACGGAAGCGAAACATTAAGCAGCATAAACGACGGATTGAGCTTGATAGCGCAGGCTGCGGGCGCGCAGATAGATTTTTACCAGTCTAATCACGAGGGGAATATCGTTGATAAGCTGCACGAATGCCGCAAGGATACCGATTGCGTGATCCTTAACGCCGGTGCGTATACTCATTACAGCTATGCTATAAGGGACGCAATTTCCGCTATAAAAATTCCGGTGATAGAGGTGCATCTTTCAAATGTACACGCGCGGGAAGAATTCAGGGAAAACTCCGTCATCTCGGCGGTATGCGCGGGTACTATAGCGGGCTTCGGCTCTTACAGTTATACTATGGCTTTACAGTATGCGCTTACCCTTAAAGATCGCCCGGAGGGTAAATAAATGAGCAGGATATCTCAGATCGGCCGCTTGCTTATAGATGAAAGGCATGCCGCTTTTATCACCTCCGATATAAGCCGGAAATATCTCTGCGGATTTTCTTCCTCCGCGGGTTTTATACTTATCACCAAGGAACAGAGCTATCTGCTGATAGATTTCAGATATTACGATAAAGCAAAGGAAAGAGTTAAGGACTGCCAGGTAATTTTACTGGAAAACGTCAGAAAGCAGCTTATGGATCTGCTGGTAAAGCACGGTATAACCGTGGTATCGGTGGAGAGCGATTTTATGACGCTGTCCCGGATGGAAAAGTACAAGCAGGATTATTCGTTCGTGACCTTTGACACAAGCAGCGCACTATCCGACAAGCTCACGAAAATGCGTGCGATAAAATCCGAAGAGGAGATAGAAAAGATAGTCACAGCTCAGCGCATTGCCGAAAAAGCGTTTGACAAGCTGCTGAACAATATCAGAATAGGACAGACCGAAAAGCACGTTGCCGCGATGCTGAATTACTACATGGCGGAATACGGCTCTGACGGGCTTTCGTTCGATACTATAGCGGCGTCGGGAGTAAATTCCGCGTCGCCTCACGCCGTACCCACAGATAAAAAGCTGCAGGACGGAGATTTTCTGACGCTGGATTTCGGCGCGGTGTATG
>CANRII010000026.1 GCA_947630685.1 uncultured Ruminiclostridium sp.
TTTCTCGGCCGCGTCCGGCATGGCAAGCTCCACGCGCGCTATGCCCTCAAGCTGCTTTGCTACGGCGGGTAATATATCTACCATATCACACCACCTTCTGCCTTATTGCGGTAATAACTTGCGCCTTTACGTCATTGCCGACGGCGTCCTTATTTTCCAGCAAGCCGGTAAGCAAAAACGGGCGCGGTTCTTTTCCCTCAACGGAGGTAGTATGATCTACCTTTGGGTCACCTCTCCGTCCCGTACCAAATTCCACGTATGCAGCATACTCAACGTTAGTACCGACAGAGTAGGCGTGCTTTCCGATTTGATGTGATTCTATACTGCCCTTAAGCCTGCCGGTATCGACGGAACAAATCTGCTTAGCCGTACTTTTCACACGCTGAGCGCCTATAGCTAAACCCCTGTCTATCGCGGCGTCGGCGTTGCCGCCAAGAAATTCAAGTTTTCGTATAAGGTTATCAAGTCCTTTAACTTGTATATCCATCTTCCGTCCTTTCTGCCGTCAGTACATCATGGTCACTATACTGCGCCGATGAGATGACACGATAGCTTACATCGCCGATTTTGAGCATATCACCGGCGCGTATATCCGTACCCTTGAGCACGGTTATCGACGCCATGCGGCCTATACGCTCGCCGTACAGCTGTATTGACGCATTGTCAGTCACAGGGTTTACAGCCGCGCAAATTGTGCCTATAAGCTCCGGTTCTCTCACGGTGCCGATATACCCGCTCGGCTTTTCCGATTTCCGGTAATGCTCGACAGCTGACAGGTCACGTTTCATCAGCCGCATATATCACACCTACCTTGCGCGGATAGTTTAACAGGCGCTGTTTTATTTCGGCGGGTAATCCGTCGATGAATGACCGCGATATGCCGCCCTCGGAGCGCGAGCTTTCACCCTCCGCGCCCTGCTTGTTATACGCCGCTGTCGCAAGCTCGACCTGCGCGCTGATAAGTCCGGCGGGAAGCTTATCCCGTCCGATAATATCAAGCACCACCTCTTGCGCGTCATCGAGCAATAATTCAAGCAGCGTATCCTGCTTATCATCGGTTATGTCAAGCCTCAGCTTGAACCGTTCAAGTGCCGTCATATTATCACTCCGCTTTCAATCTTGCGCTTCGGAAGTTGAATTTAACAACGCTTTCCCCGTCTACCAGCACCTCGAAAGTATCCGTCGGCGCGGTAATGCGGAATACGTTGTCAGCCTCCCAAGCGATATTGCGCTTGCTTGCCGTGCCGTTTTTGATAAACGTCATTGTATCGCCGCTTTTCGTCAGCTTAAACGGGAAGAAATTTCCGCTTTGCTCGGCTTTCTTGCTGCTGAATTCGCTGTAGCCGTCAACGTGCGGAAATGTACCCGTTACCGTTCCATCGGCGTAGACCTTGACATCTTCACCGATAAGTTCCGACACTTGTTTTCCGTAAATGGTCTGACCTTTGTCGGGTATTGTCACAAGGTCAGACCCTATTATTCCCCCTCGGATATCTTGATCCCCTTGAGCACGCCCGCCTTGCGGCTGTTTTTAAGCGCTACGCCTGCGACAAGCTCGACATCACCTTTCTTTACCGCGCCAGGCGCGTTAAGGTCGGGCATATACGAGCGGATAACCTTGTTACCGGTGGGAGATACGCCGTGAAAACCGTCAAGCCCTATGGATATAGCATATATATCGGTAGTGCCGTTGCTTACAGGAATAACGTCCTCGCTCTTGCTGCCGTCCCAGTACTTGCCGCATTCCATCATGGGAATATCGTTGTAGGTTTCCACCGTTCTGCCGAATTCATCTCTTGACCGACCGTAATAACCGGCTCTGCGCGCGCAGGAGCGGACTTTAGTCAGCATTTTGTTGTTCATAAGCAGCAGCGACGGCTTGCCGTCCAGCAGCGACAAAAAGCTGTCCAGCTCATCGAGCAGCGCGTTATAATTCTTATCGGTAAGCTCGGAGGTGGACACATCTACTTCGGACGTTACCTCGGTATCGGAGCCGGAAAGCAGCTTTTTAAGCCCGTCAAAGGTGTTTACCTTGTAGCCCTCGCCGCTGCCCTCAGACGTGCCGTTTATTGCCGCATTGGTAAACTCGTTAGATGTAGCCTTGATTTTTTCGGACGCCTGGAACGCCAGCTCGTCCACCGCGCCGGAGGTATCCGCAAGCACTCTGTCCACCTCAAACGAACCGCCCATTATAACGGCGTTGGTGGTCTTTTTCTCGCGCTTCGCCTCGCTGGGTGTGTACTCGCTGTTTATGCTCCTCACTCCCGCAGTAGAGGGGGATTTCAGCTGCACATAGCCGTAGCTGAGTGTAGAACCGCCCGTTCCGGGTGAGATAGAGTCGTCAAATACCAGCATATCGAGCAGCAGACTGGAACGTCTGAACTCGTCGATCACCTGCTGATCTACCTTGTCGGCCATGCCGACCTTTGCTTCTTCTAATGTAATAGCCATTTGTTAACCTTCTTTCTTTGCCTGCATTTTCATTCTCAGAGCGTCGGCGAGATTTGCAGGCTCTTTCACGCCGCCGCTTTGCCCTGTTTTGGGCGGAGGGCTTTTAAGTCGCTCGTTCACCGCCTTTTCAACAGCCTGTGAGAATACTGAGGACACGGTTTCGATAGACTTTCGGCAATTTTCGGCGCCGGAATAATCCAGCACGTCCGAAAGCTCCGGCGGGAAGCCCTTTTCGATAAGCTGTTCCTTAGCGGTCGCCGTCAGCTCACGCTTGGTGACCGCAGCTTCGCGCTCGGCGAGCTGCTTTTCTGCTTGGGCGCGCTTATGCTCAGCTTTCTGCTCCTCGTTCATCGCCGCGAGCCTTTTAGCCTCGGTCTGCTTTGCCTGTTCCTCTTTTTCCCAGTTTGCTTTTGCCGTTTCGAGCGCCTTTGTCACCCTGCGGTCAAACTCCGACTGATAGTCTTTGTTTTTGAGCAGTTCTTCAAAGCTCGGCGCGGCTTTGCTTTCAGTCCGAACAGTACTCTGCTCAATGCTTGTTACAGCCGCTGTTTTAGCGGTGTTGTTTTCGTTTTCCATATTCTTCTCCTTTGCCCACGGCGTTCAATGCCCGCCGCGTTCGTGTTTTATTTATAAAAATACCGCCTTGATCATTCAAAGCGGTAGATTTATTAAGTTTTTATATCCCCGGCACTATCTCTTTAAGGCTTTTGAGGAATTCTCTCGCCTTACTCATAGCCGAGTTTTCCTGCAAAAATTCAATGCCTTTAGGTGTTATCGAAAAATCGGGCTGTATTTTCGGCTTTTTCTCGGTGTGTCCTACTATTGTCACAAGCTGCACACCCTCTATGTACCCGTCTGTAAACAAGTGCCGCAGGATATAATCGCGGTAGCTTTCGGGTACACCGAGCCACTCGGAAGATATAAAATCAGCGTCGACCTTTTCACCCTCTTTAAGGCAGGCGTACAGATACGATAAAATTCGGCAGGCTATAACAAAATAATCATTTCTTGCCATATTTGCTCCTTTCGGCATAAGAAAAGCGCCTTACGGTTGTTCGTAAAACGCTTTAATTATTTGGTTTTGAAATCGAGTACAAAACGAAACCGCCTTGATTTCTCAAAGCGGTTTCTGAATATAATCGGCTGTTTGGTAGGCGTAGCATTCTCCTACATCTCTCGGAATTGCTTCCTGTCGTACCATCGGCGTGTGGTCGCTACGAAATTTACCACCTCAAACAACCTATTCTTATTCTATATGTATTATACCACTTTTATTCTTGATTGTCAAGTTTTTTATATAGCGGAATGCTATTCCTTAATCGCTGTGAAAATCTCTTTTCATTTTCTGAGATCGCGGTAATAATTGAATTTTTGTAATTTGGGTCATCTCCTTCAACGGCTAATCTGAGAATAATATTTACAACATTTCCGTTTTGGGAAACAAAAGATTTGCTGACAATTGCCGTATCAGGCTTTTTGTCCTTAAAAATAAAATCAGGGTCTTGTATTACTTGGATAAATTTTTCGCCGTATTCATCATAAAATTTTTGACCTCGTCTTTCTATGATGTGAGCAATACGGTTGTCAGTTAAAACAACTTGATCTGTCAAAATTCTTTTATTTGTCACGGCAACATATTTCTCAATATCAATTTTTCCTAGATAATGCACTTGATTCGCCACTTTCGTGTCTTTTTCATTTATTATACCACTCCCCGCCGAATTGTCAACCCTATACACCAGCTTTCCGTCCTCGGTCTCAACAAGACGGCTTTTCCACTCGGCATAAGAAAAGCGCCCGTAAGAGCGCTTTCGATATTATGTTTTAGGTTTAGAAATCAGTCGGTAAACCGGCACGGAATTTTTTTGCTCATCCATTTCCCACCTTTTATCCAAAGGAATATGAGCTAAACGTGTTTCTCTGACGGTTTTTCCCGAATATTTATTGATCCTTGAAAACTCCTCTTGCATTTTACTTTCAAATTTAATATCCTGCTGCTCGACCTCAGAAGAAAAACCTCTATCACATAATCGTTCGCGCAAAGCATTAAGAAAATCGCAATATGTTTTCCCTTCGGATCTTATGTTTTCGTATTCTTCATCTACAGCTTTAGCGACAGCGGAATCTTCGCCATATTCATCAAAAAAAGCCTCACAATAACTATCTACTTCAAAACCGTTTATAGGAAATTCGGAATAAACAAACTTTTTAATCATCTACGATCATCCTCATTTTTATAATCGTCTGCGGCGGTATGGGCTCGTCGTTTATTTTTACGCCGGTAATCTTAAATTTACTGTCACGTGCAACAAGAAACTCATATTCCACGTCCTTATTTAATCCTGCAAGTCTATTGACATAAGCTCCACGACCTTTTCCGGCAGGTATTTCAATTTCAAACAAATATGGTTTTGCGGTGGCAACGCCGTTTCCGGTCAAAGCGGTCGTACTGCTATATCCTAAATCGCGATATGTCATTCCGACAATGTCGTGTATATCATTCCAATCCTTATTTTCAATCAACGACTCACCGTAAAAATCTTCGACGCCGCGCTGAACCATTATATTTTCTTTTAATTCAAATCTTGAAATAGCTGCATCTATGTTTTTGCTTGCGTCTTGAACCATTTCAGCAGGAATATATTTCCAACCCTCTCTTTTGCGCCAATAGTCATTTATATCGCCGTAGCCATCGGCAGTATACCAAGAAATAGTTTCTTTTTCGTCCAGAGAAAGGGAATTAAGCCATTTTCCGTGAATACTGTTTCGCCGAGCTTTAATTCCTCTTTCTTCTCCGTCATAGTAGAAGAAATCATTAACATCTTCACCACTCGAAAATGTTTTGAATTGCCCTGCTTCTATTATACCACTTTCCGCCGAATTGTCAACCCTATACACCAGCTTCCCGTCTTCATTTTCAACAAGGTGGCTTTTCCACTCCTCAAAGTCCACATCCGCGCCGATAGCGTCGCCGTCCTGCTGTATAATGCGGTCAAGCTCTTCCTCGCTCGGCAGCACCGGAACGGTGGACGAACGACAAAACGGGTGCATAGGCGGCAGGTTCGTTCCGGCCTGCGCGTCCTTAAGGTCAAACACTTTACCGTCCATATCTGCACATATCTCGCTTGTACGATTGTCGAGGTGGGCGGAAAACTCGTACTTTTCAAGCCCGCACTCTTTGTATCCGTCAAGCTCCGCCTGGTTTGCGATATAATTTGTTTCGGTTCGCACGACGCGCCGCGCGGCATAGGCTCCGCCGCCCATTCGCGCCATTATATCGTCAGCCATATGTACTTCGGACTTTCCCGCCATAATCCCGACAAGCATATCATGCTGCAAGCCGTTTGCAAGCGTGTTCGTGTTAGTCCATACGCGGCCGGAAAAATGCTCTCCGCTCCACTTAGTGGAAAGTATGCGGTTTACGCGGCTTTCGGGAAATTGCGCAAATGACGAGGATATTCCTATAGCCTTTTGAACGTCAAATATCGTCCGCTCATATGCGGTTATCGGCAAAGACCGGAAAAAGCTCTCATCGGCTTTCAGCTCGGTATTGTACAGCTTAGCGCAGCTGTCGCGGATATTCTTCTCGACCTGCTCAAGCCTGCCTATTCGGTAGGCATACGCCGGTGAGGAGATCACCGCCTCAAGCTCTTTGCGCTTATCCGGGTCGGATATGCCCGATACCGCCGCTTTAAGCTGCTGTATCATAGTTTTACCGGGCGGATTTTTCATCAGCCGCAGAGCCTCCGCCTCGCTCAGATCAAACGCTTTGCCAAAGCTCTTTGCGACCTTTCCCGCCTCGTCGGACAGATATTTTCCGGCGTTGTAATAGGCTTTACCGATTTTGTTGGCGGTTTTTTCCGCTTCGGCGGTGTAGTCTATCATACGCTCGGCGCTGCGGCGCGCCCAGTATTCCTTACTCGGTATCGCCATTGTCCGCGTCCTCGGAATACGGCGTATTTGCAAACGCCGCCTGCTGCGCCTTTAGGCTTTCTTCTTTTTCGGTGCGCATAAGCTCGGCGGCCTTTTCCGGATCGTCTATAAACGGCAAAAGCGAATACAGCAGCACGGTAGGCACATAGCCGCTGAGCATTTGCACTATCTGCGCGCGTTCTAATTCGTTTACCGGAAGTGAGCGGGAAAACGTCACCGTGACCGCCGAAATGTCCGCTTTTGGCTTTCCCATAATGGCAAGCGCCGCCGCGAAAAGCCGCAGGCGGTACTTTATGCCCTCGGCGAAGTATCGCTCTTTAGTCTTGGTTATCTGCTCCAAGCCGAGCAGCTTATACTTTATCGCCACGCCCGACGCATTCGCCGCGAAATTCTCATCGGACATATCCGGCACGCCGGTTATCTTGTGAATATCGGTCGCTATCGCGTTTTTAAGCACTTCTATCGAATTTTCGTCAAACTGCCGTATCAGATAGCTTGCGTCCGCGCCCTCGGCGGGAAGCTCAAGCACTCGCTGTTCCTTAAGCGCGTTAAAATTCTTTATCTTTTCGTCGTTATCGTCGCCGAAGGTCGAGCCTTTGAGCACTAAAAAAGCGTCTACAAACTGCTCCTTGTCGTTCACGCGGTCGGACTGCAAAAGGTTATATGCGTCCATCAGGCTGTCCACTTGTTCAAAATCGCTTTTCCTGCGCCCGTTGTTATATATCTCAAACAGCGGTACCGTACCGAAGCAATGCGGCTGCACGCCCACCTCCCGCGAGATCGGGGTAAAACCGGTGCTAAGCTCAAAAGAATAAACGAGTTTATCGGTATAAGCGCTACATTTGTATTTTTTCAGCTCGCCGTTCTCGTCGAACACGGAGAAATAGTACACGCCGAAAACCGGTCTTTGCTCTACCGTATCATCATACACGACAAACGCCGATAACGGCGAGAGCCGAGCGAGCTTTATCGCAGCGTTGCCGTTATCGTCCTCACCTATGTAGTCAAGCTCGTAAGCTCTGCCGAACACCGCAGCGTCAAGAGCAAGGTCTATATCCTGCACCGAGCTTTCAGCTGCTTTTAATGCGTCGATAACGCCGCGCTCTGCGGCGTTTTCCGCACTGTAAGTGATAGGCTCGCCGAGCAGATACCCCGATGTAAAATCGGCGATATATGCCGCGTGATTAGTCAGCAGCTTGTTATTGCTAAGTCCGTCATCCTTTTTGACCCGGCGCAGTATAGCCTGATCGCCGTCATACATACGGTCAAGCCGCTTAAGCCTCGGCAATTCGCGCGAAACGTGCTGCTTTATGTATTTGCATATATCCGTGATCTGTATTTCATCGCCTTGTTTATCGGTCATGAATATCGGTGATGTTATCATCAGTATATCCCTTCCTTTGAGCCTATCTTCACCACTTTGCGGTCTTGTATGAATCTTTCCATACCGTACCGCATAGCGTCCATCAGATGGTTAAAATCATCTATCGGCCGGTTTATTTTTCTGCCGGTCTTGCTGTCCTCAGCCCATGTATAATTGCCTATTTCGGTAAGAAAATTTACACAGCGCGGGTGGATATATATCCTGTAATCCTGGATATAGTCTATCCCGTTGTTAATGCTGTCTTTGCCTTTGCGGGCAGCCGTGACATGAGTAATGCCGAGCGTTCTAAGTCTGTCTATCGACTTAGGCTCGGCACTGTCTGCTATTATGTTTTCTTTGGCATATCCGGCGGCTTTTATCGCCTGCGCTAACGCCTCGTTGCTCATCCCATACCCATATATCTCGTCAAATACCCACATCGTTTTAGCCGCTTTATCGACCAAAGCGCAAAACAGTGCGGTCGGGTCGTTAGTATACCCGAAATCCAGGCCGAACGCGCTGCGGATATTCGGCATAGCGCGGATCGTGTCAATGTCAAACGGTTCTTCTTTCCAGTTTTCATAAATAAGTCCCTCCGATATGCCCCATTCGCCTAACCCCGCGACCCGATAGCGGCGGGGATTATCCTTTTTCATTCGCTCGAAAACCTTCAGATCGTCCTCGTCAAGCCATTCATTGCAAAGGTAATTCGTTGTTTTGGCGAGTACCTCGCTGTCCGGCTTGTCAAAAAAGCGGGATTTCAGCCAATGATGCTCGTTCCAGGGGTTAAAAGTCAGCGTTATTTGCTTAAACAGCCCCGTTTCTTCCGGAATAGCGCCGCGGATAGATTCGTCCAGCGTATCAAAATCAGCCTCGCGGCTTATCTCAAAAGCCTCCTCGATCCACGCCCAGCATAAATATCCATGCTCCACCGTAACGGACGCGACTTTCAGCGGCTCGTCAAGCCCTCGAAAATATATCTTCTGCCCGGTGGGAATGTAGGTCATTTCAAGCGGGCTTTCTTTAATATCCCAAAACGCCGCGACCCCTAAGCGGTTTATTGCCCACTTAAGCTCGGTAAAGCAGCTGTTCTTGAGCGTGCGAAAAACCTTACGGATAACAAGTAAATTTGCGTCGGGGTATTTCATCAAATTTACTATATACCACAGCGCGGTTGTTTTGCTTTTCTTGCTTGCACGACTGCCCTTACAAATTCGGTATCTACCTTTGAAATACCAAAAATCAGCATATCCTTTTCCGACTACGTCGGGCAGATATATCCTATTCGTCAAGCCGGTCATCTCCGGATATAATGATCGGTATAGACACCGCCGCGTCTACCTTGTCGGTAAACAGTCCGTAACGCTTACCGAGAAGCTCCGCAGCCTTAAGGCGTTCCTTTTCGTCGGGCGGCTTTTTAATGACCTTCTGACAGCCGTCACCGCACAAAGAAAGCACGTCCGATCGACTTTCGCCGCGCACGACCTTCGTCAGATATTCCATGATCTCCTGCGCGTCGGCGGTCTTTTCGCTGTGCAGCTGCTCCAGCAGTTCGTCAATGCGGCTTTTTACCTCAGCATTTTTCAACAACCTCTGTCCGTTGCTGTATGCTGTTTTCGGCGAATAGCCTGTCCGAATTGCCGCCTGCGTCGCATTGCAATCTATCAAATATTCGTCGCAAAAACGTTTTTGCCTTGCATTCATAGCCGCACCTCTTTTCCAAATAAAAAAGGACAATCCTAATATTGATTGTCCGAATTTCGGACGCACAAAAGATACTTAGAATTATCCTTAAATTTATTATATTTTTATCCCTTGCATACGATTCCGCTATTATACAGTATATCACTTATGGATAGTGAAATCAATAGCTATTTGTTGTTGTTTTACACAAAATTTTTATTATAAATTTGTGCAAAAATTTCAAAAAAAGACTTGACACGTAATAAATTACGTGTTATAATTAATAATGTAAGGAGGAACAATTAATGAAAAGTTATTCCTCACGCGAAGTTATTCAACGTCTGAAAGCGGACGGATGGTACGAAGTGAATTGCGAGGGAGATCACCACCAATTCAAACACCCAAATAAGAAAGGGCGTGTAACGGTACCTCATCCGCGAAAGGACATACCGATAAAAACACTTCGCAGCATTGAAAAGCAGGCGGGGCTTACATTCTAAGCCCCATAATGCGAATGAAAGGAGTTTGTTATGTATCCTGATAAGTACAGATTTATTGCTGTGTTGGAATACACAGACACGGGCACAATAGGGGTTTATTTTCCCGATCTGCCCGGATGTATAAGTGCCGCAGACAGCGCCGACAAAGCCGCAGAAAGCGCAAAAGAGGCGTTAAGCCTGCATATTTACGGAATGGAGGAAGATAACGAGGAGATACCCGCTCCGTCCGACCTTAAAGATATAGCACTCGAAAACAATGAAATGCCGCTATACGTTGAGGTCTATATGAAACCGTTTCGTGAGAAAATGCGCAAACGATTTGTAAAGAAAACACTATCTGTTCCCGCTTGGATGAATGCAATGGCGGAAGAACAAGGCGTAAACTTTTCCGCCGTTTTACAAAAGGCTCTTAAAGAAGAACTCGGCGTTTGATTATTCCCCCTTAAATCGCAGAAATTTGCGTTTTAAGGGGGCTGTTTTTTTAGTAGGGTTAATTAATTACTTTCACAGAAAAATGCGTTATATCGCAAATTTACCGCCTGGATTTTGATAATATTCTGCACAGTATACGCAACGCCGCCCCGTGAATGTTGTATACCTGACGTGTAGTATAATTCATTATGGCGGCTATCTCGCTGAATTTAAGCCCGTATATGTACCGCAAGATTATACATCTGTAATATTTTTTGGCGGGGAGTTTGGATATTGCTTTTTTTATTTCATCCCAAACGCGGTATAAATCGTCGATATCGGTATTTATTTCTGCGTCTATGTCGGCGATCTTAGCGGCAATATTCCCGACACGGTCGCTAACGCCGTTATTGCCTCCGGCACCCTGCGAGGGCGTGGCTCGTTTGGCTGCGCTGCGCAGGCGGTCTATTTCGCGGAGCTTGGCGTTTATTTTGGCGTTTATATCACGGTACCGTCGCAAAAAGGCTTTAACCTCGCTTGTCGTCATTATCTTCCTCCCTCATACACGTTAATTCTCCCCGCTCCATGGCCGTAAAGTGCTTACCGCTGCGGTGGATACAGGTTTCATATTTTTTCCGCCTACAACTGCCGCATTTATATTGCTTGCGCCATTCTTCGTATTTTGCCTGCAAACGCAGAACGCATATTATTTTTTCAGCGTCAGCACCGCCCAGCAGGTTTTGCCCCCATTTGCTGTAAAAGAATTTTTCAAGGTGCTTAGTCTGATAGCTGCGAGGGTCGGTTATGTAGGCTTTTTTATAATCGGCAGCCGCCTGCATTACTATCCCCCTGACAAGCCGTTCTAATCCGATATCGGTCATGTTTATACCTCCTTTGGCACTATGCGCCCGTCAATAAGTCCTGCCATTTTGCGGCATATTTCACAGTCGTTTTTGTTAGCCTCGCTCATAAGCAGACCGAGCTCCGGACTAATAGCGGCTTGTCGGCGGAATATTTCTTCCCACAGCTTAATATCTTCATATCGTTTTATAGCGCTCGTTTTTTCTGCTTTGCCCTGTTTATCATCTATCAGTCCGCGCCTGTAACCGTCGTATGTAAGCCTTAGTGTAGCATATAACCATTGTTCCGACATAAAATCGGTTTTAGGCAGCGGACTGTTACGTTTTGCAAGCTCGCATATCTCCTCAACCGTCATTGATTACCCTCCTTGCTTCTTCTACGCTGCGGACTATTCCGGATATAGCTCCGGTTTTCTTTATGTTTTCAATAAACATCTGTTGTTCCGGTCGTATCCGTCCGCTCGGGGTCTTGACCTCCAGGTATACAGCTCGTCCGTCCGAGCGCCGATGTCCGAATAAATCGGGGAATCCTTTAGGCAGTCCCGTTCTTATCCGTCGTCCGTCAGCGGCAAAGAGCATACCGACATTTGCCCGAAACAGTACCGCACAGTCGGCTGTATTTATTCGGATCTGATTTTGCAACAGCGTTTCCTGATTATTTGCCATTATAACCACCTCCTTAATTTTGCCTGATAATAAGCGTATCCGGGTTTATATCCTCTCAGCTTTGCGAATAGATAAAGTTCTTTTACGTTTGTACATTCCATAGGCGATTGATAATCGTCCACTATACGTGCAAGTTCGGCTTCGCGCTGCTGCTTTAATTCTTCTTTTGTAGGCTGATAAGCATATCCGCAATTCGGACAAACAGCGGCGGGAGCATGAACGTAAAAGCACTGCGGGCATTGCTTTATTGGTACAGTTGTACGCTCCGACTTTTTCGGCGGCTTGGGGTCAAGCGTCCATTCGCGGTCGGTATCCGGCAAGCCGTGACGGTGTACATTACCGACGTGATCGATTATTACAGCGTGTTTATCCGGCTGATACCGCATACACCTCATCGACTGCTGTATAAACAGCGTAAGTGATTTTGTAGGCCTTAGCAGTATCGATGTCTGACAGTCGAGAACGTCAAAGCCTTCACTTATCAGATCCACATTGCAGAGTATTTTTATATTACCGTCGCGGAATGCCTGTATTATCTCCCCGCGCCTTTCGGTCGGTGTATTGCCGTCTATATGCTCGGCAGGTATTCCCGCCGCATTAAATTGCTCTGCCATTGTCTTTGAATGCCGGATAGTCGAACAGTAGCATATTGCTTTTTCTCCCGAAAGTGTGTTATAATATTTAATAACATCACCGTATATTTTAGGCTTGTCAAGTAATATCTCCGCCTCTTCCGCCGAGTATTCCCCGCGCTTTACCGTCAATTTCGATACATCTGCAAGGCTGGGAGCGTAGTACTCAAAAGGCGCGAGCTTTTTGCGGCAAATCAACTGCTTTACGGTCGGGCCGATGATCAATTTATCGTTTATCTCGCCCAAGCCTCCGCCTCCGAGCCGGCACGGAGTTGCTGTAAGCCCTACACAATAAGCTGACGGAAACAGGCTATATATTTTCCGATATGACGAGGCAAGGCAATGATGATTTTCGTCCGTAATTATCAGCTTCGGCGAAAACCTTTCGGGGTGACGGGACGCTGTTTGTATCATATTCACGGTGCATTTATTCATATCAACACCGTATTGAGTGAACGTGTTTTCTATCTGCTCACACAGCTCGCGGCGATGAACGAGGAACATTACCTCGCCGCCGTTATCGGTTGTACGTTTGGCGATTTCCGACGCGATAACGCTTTTTCCGCCGCCGCACGGGAGAACAATGCAGGGACGTTTATATCCCTCTCGCCATGCTTTTTGTAAAGATTTTATAATATCTTTCTGATAATCGTATAATTGTATATTTATCACTTCTTTCTGTTGCACCTTGTTGCACCTTGTTGCACCTTGTTTCACCCTGTTTTTGTCAAGGTGCAACACCTTTAATACCTTTTGTAGAGCGGATTTGCGGCGTTATGTTTCACCGTTTCACCTAAAATTGAATTTTTCCTATAGGAAAATTTATTAAATAATAAAATTAAATAAATATATAGGTTGTATCTCAAAATAGGTGAAACAGGTGAAACGATATTGATAAAACCGCTCTGCAAACGGCTTTACGTGTTTCACCTTGGGTGAAACGAAGGTGATACAAGGTGAAACAAATTAAAACTTAGGTGTTCTTTTTTCGTCATCCGGCTCACTTAACGACAAATGAACACATCGAGTATTTACGCCACCTATACGCTGCATTACGGTATTTTTACCGCTTTTGATTTCAATCAATTGTTTGTCCTTTAGCCAGCTGAGCAGCGATTGAGAATTATATCCGCCCTCTTCGCATATCTGCACGAAGCGTTTTTTTATGATATAAACGCTGTTGTCTGTCAGCTTTCCCCACAGTTCGCCGGGGCGGTCGGGATCGGCAATGAATTTGTTTTGGCTTTCCGCTATATACTCGCAGACGTATTCATAACCGCGCGGGTTAGCGGAAACATCGTCTTTCGTTTTCAAAAACTCCGCAATTTCGGCCGGAGTGAGATTATCCTCCTCGTGGAATACTCCGCCGATAAGCTCATCAGCGGCGAGTATCAGAGCTGCCGCCTGAGCTTGCTTTTGCATTATGCCGTATTTTTCTATAAGCTCGCGCTGAAACGCCGCAAACGACCGTTCCACAGCGTCGAATCCGTTTTTTGCGAGTTCTCCCGCTATAAGCTTCCCCAAAAAGCCGTAATTGCTTTTAACAAGGTTTGCCGCCTCGCGAGGCTCTTTGAAAAACATCTGCTTACACTCTATCTCAAGGACACGGTTCACCGCTCCGCCTTGGCTTCCCGCCGTAATAATAGGGCGTTCTCCGGTGGTTATGGTGACGTTCTTCCATTTCGGCACAGCTTCAAGCCCGCCGTTTTTATTTCCCCGGCTTCGCCCGCTGCCCTCTGTCAGCATATATATCAGGTTGTCCAGATCCTTTTTGTCGTTAATTATCTGCAACTCGTCCAATATGTACGGCAGATTGTTATAAAACGCCGCCGTTTTTTCCATGCCGACAACGGTAGAATTAAACGTCATTAGATATGCGCCGATTTCCGGATTTCCCCATATAGAACCGGCTACCATCGCAAGAACCGTTTTTGCGCATTCTGTTTCGCCCCACAGGTGTATCCAAAAGCAATTGCACCCCAAAGGTTTTACAAGTATCGACGCGAGGGAAGCTGCAAAAACTATTCGTGCGGTAACGTTGTTTTTGCGGATATTTGTGTTTATAAATCTGTACCACTTTTCAAAATCGCCGCTTAGCTTGACCGCGTCATAGTGCTTTCGGTATTCCGCTTCGCCGTCAAATGTGACGTCCTCTACATAAGGCGAGAAGTTAAGCTCGTCACCGCGTTCTATCCATCCCAGACGGGTAACGCAGTCTTTCTGCGTCAAAAGGTCGTTGCTGTTAAGCTGTTCCATTTTCGCGAAATACTTTACAAGCGCTTTCGCCGATTCCGATGTTACCGCTATACCGTTATCGGTCAGCTCCACGATTTTTTGCGCGGACGCTATCGTTCTGCGGTCAACAACGATAGTACGCCACCCCTTGCCGCGGCTGAAAGCTATCTTCATTTTCTCAATGCCGGTGTCTATATTGCAAAGGCGCTCCACCGGCATTATAGGATGCGGGCATACTATCATATCATCATCCGACCGTATCCCCGCAAAATCGCACACATAATTGCCGCAGCATAATGTCAAAGGCTGATCGGGAAAATTTGTAAAGTTAGCGATCTCTACGTCTACACCGTGCTTTTTACAGTAAAGGTTCAGCAGAGTGGGAAAGTTTTTGATACCGACCTGCTTCGCTATATCGTTCACTTTGTTTTTTTGCTGCTCAAAGGCAAATTGATCCGACCGGAACAAGCAGCAGTATTCGTATGGCTCTGTGCCGTCAATAAAATCCTGCTTGGTATATTCGGATATGTCCTTGAATATTTTATCGAGATCATCGGCGGAGCAGAGTCCGCCGACACCGTCAATTAGTTCCTGTGCTGTTTTTTTGTCCGTTATATTCACCCCATTTCTTTCCCGCAGTATACGTTAAAACGGATAATCGTCGTCGGTGGGCTCCGGCACGACTACATTACCGGAAAGCGCCGGTTTTTCCGATGTATCGAGCAGTCTGTCATCGGGAATATCTACGCCTTTTTCTATTGCTTCGGTGGTAGTCAATCGGAAGCATTTTACGGAAAAGTGCGCTTTGCCGTCGCTGCCTATGTACTGCTCGCGCCCGAATACGCCGCCTATATGTTTGTTCTTGAAGCATTTTTCGTATTCCGCGCCCCATTTTACATTAAATCCGGGATTGGATTTTTCTACACATTCGTGGAAGTATTTAAGCCCGCGATTAGTTGCTTCGGGGTTCTGGCTGTCGGTAGTAAGCTGATAATAGATACAGCCCCATTTCTTATTCTGGCGGGTATCGTTGTCGTAGCGGTTCTTATAGAATTTGGGCTGCTTGTCCGATTCCGATGTATCAAGGTATATCATCACCATCGGTCTGCCGGATTTTGCGGTAGTCTCCTCCACCTTGATAATTTTTAGGTAATGTCCTCCAAGCTCCAGCTGCTCGCCGCCGTAGCCTTGTACGTTGTCGTAATCCTTAGGTTTGTTCATTTGCTTTTTCCTCCTGGTTCAAATTGTAATATTCCCTGATGGTGTTATCTACCATCAAAAGATCGTTGTCTATCTCCCTTTCGGGAAACATTCCGAGCGGCGTTTTAGCCACGTCGAGTCCGTCTGTCTGCGTCGTAAAAACGTATTTTCCATCGTCATATTTGCTATGCAGAACAATGGTAAACATCCCCTCAACACAGACCTTTTCATCAAGCATTTTTCCGATAGTTTTCGGCTTGGTGTTTCCGTTATCGTCTGTGTCTGTGTGCATAAAAATATACACTATTTTTTGCGGCGGCAGCGATTTAGCGGTATTTATAAGCGTCCAGAAATTATCTCCGATGTCGTTATAAAACGCATATATCGCGTTTCCCGCGCCTTTAGACGAATGTCCGCGCATAAACTGATTAGTCATCAGATACCCCGCGTCATCTATAACTATGGAATCCACTTTGCTGTTTTGAAGAATACCGATTATTTTTGAATAATCATCGGTAATGATAGTTTTCGGCCTGTTGCGAAACGGCAAAGGCTTGCCGATCACATTTACTACGCCGAAATTCTGACAATTGCGAAGCGACGTCGATTTACCGCTGCCGCTTTTGCCTATGATAAGTACAGGCAGTCCCATTACTTTATCCGCAGATTGTTCCGTTCTACGATCTGCGCTCCTTTCACTTTAATTCCCGCCGTTATCGCGTCACGGATCGCGCGCTTATCCGGCTTTGGTGTATACACCATATACTTTTTCGGCAGCTTGGTTTCATCCACCTCGACCGCCGTGGATTTGCGCCATAAGCAAGCGCACCTTGCCGTCTCGAACGGTTCACCGTCCAGCACCGCCGACAGATATTTCATCAGGCTTTCGGCGCGCCTTTCCGCCTGCTCCTGCCTTGCGGCGAAAGCCTCCTTTTCGGCCTTGTACATTTCCGCCTCTGCCCGCAGATTTTTAACATACAGCACGATATTTTCGATTTTTTTATCTCGCTCAAGGGAAATCTGCTCAAAAGCCTCCGGGTCGGTTATCTCTCCGGTTTCCTCGTCTATACACGCATATATCCGGCTGTCAATATCATATAGATCACGCATTTTCTTTCACCTCCTCTTCGAATTCATCATTTCCGCACCGTGGACAAACCAGTATAGGCTCATAAATCCCATAAAACGGATCACGGTTAATAATATTGAGGAGTTGCCTGTCCCGTTTTAACTCATCGTGGCTGCCAAATTCGGCACCGCAATTTGTACATTTTATCATTGATTAATATCCTCCGTGTCAATCAGCAAGTAATCGGTTGTCACGCCGAAAAAGTCCGCTATTATCGGCACCATTTTAAGCCTTGGATGCCTGTGTCCGTTGCACCATCGCGAGATTTCCACCCGCGTAATGCTTTTTCCGGTAACTTTTTCTATATGCTTTGCAAGGCTTGACCGCTTTTTATCGCGTTCTTTGAATAATTCACTCAGTCTTTTTCCAAAAACATCATTCATATCTTCTTACCTCCGTGCCTATATTCGCGCGTTTGATTATACGCGTGTTTTTCGGTCAATACGCTATCAATATCTATATCCGCATACCCGCAATAATCCAGTATGCGCAGTATGCAGTCGGCGAGCTCTACGGCTACCCCCTCGGGTTTCCCGTCGTTGTAGTACACCATCGGATTGCCGTTGCGGTATTCATTTATTGCCTCGGATAATTCACAATGGCACATAGCTATCACCTCGGGGAACGAGGGCTTTTTGTCCTCATCCCACCAACCGTGATTGACCGCGTTTTCGTGTACAGCTTTTGCGAAATCGTTTATATTGTTTATCATCTTATTTATCCTCCTTTTTGCATATCTGAGGGCAGAAGCTGAAATGCCAAAAGCCCGCTTTTTGTTTTTCCGACGGGATTAAAGCCCGCCTTGAGGTATGTATAGCCCCACGTTTGCTTGCCGTGTACCATTGTCGGTTTGACTTTTTTCGGGTCGATAAAAGTCACCATCCCGAGCGGCGGAGGTGTTTAATTGGTTTCATTTGTCGCTCCTTTTTCCTCTACCGCTCGATTCTGAAAATATGATTTTCTTTAGTCATTGGGCAATTGTGCATTTTTGCGAGAGCAATCATATATTCAGACAGGACTTGTGACAAATTAGGAAAAACAATCTCGTTTGACCTAATAATAGCCTCAACGTATTCATACGCTTCGGCGATCGTGTCGGCCTCTGCGGAAAATTCTTTTCCTAAAACGCGGTAAGTGATTTTAATTTTCATTTTTAACAACTCCCTCTCCAAACAGCTTTTTCAGCTTATTGTATTTACGCTCGCAGTCGGCTATATTAATCCCCCACGCGCGATATGCACACTCGGTGTTTACGGCCGTTGCGTCCCACGACATTATATCGTTCTCCCGCATCTCCTCACGCGCCAACTGTTTTAGCCTTGCCACGCGCGCTGAGCCGAGTGCGCCAAACAGCGTTTTAATGTCCTCGTTTTTTATTTCGTTCTTCTCGTAGAAGAGCCGTATAGCCGTTTCTAACGACTGCGGCTGTGGTATTCTTACTGCCATTGTTTATTCCTCCTCTTCATATTCAACTGTTGTGTGCTTTGCCGCGAATAGTACCATTGCCGATATAACTTCGCTTAACGGCTTGCCACTCTTAGCAGCTATTTCATCAGCCGCTATGTATGCAGCACTTGATACTCTTGTAGCAATGCTGCCTTTACGCGGCTTAGGCTTACGCGGTACGCAGATTATCAGATCATCCATTTAATTCACCTCCTTTTAGTCTTCACAAAGTAACTTTTTAAGTTACTTAACATGCAAAAAAAATTCTCATAGGATCATCAATTTTCAGCAGCTTAGTGAGTTGTTCAATTTCATCAGTACCAAACACAGCTTTATTGTTTATCTTCAGCGATAAGGTTTTTGGATTTATACCGATCGCTTCGGCCACCTCAGCTTGAGTTAAGCCTTTTTTTATATACGCTGCTTTTAACGCCCTTGTGTCTACCACTTAATCACCTCCGTAACTTATTAAGTTACTTTGATTATATCACACCTTTAGTAACTTGTCAAGTGATTTTTGTAAAAAAATTTTACTTTTTTCTCTTGACAAGTTACAACGAGTGTGTTATATTATTTTTAGAGGTGATATATATGACGATAGGGGAACGTATAAAGCGATTGCGTGAGGAACACAATATGTCGCAAACAGAACTTGCCGAAAAATTGAATACCTCAAAGCAGAATTTATATAAATACGAAAATGGGATTATTACAAATATACCCTCTGATAAAATAAAGATGATAGCCCAGATTTATGACGTTTCCCCGTCATATATAATGGGTTGGGATTCAGAGCCGTCTAACATATCGGATATAATAATAGATGATATTTATAAAATTCCCGTTTTTGAGAGCGTGTCCGCAGGATTCGGCTCTTTTGCCTCGTCGGAGATCATCGACTATTTGCCGATGGTGATCAAAAATCCGGCTGAAGTACCCGACACCCTCGCTATAGTGGTGTCCGGGGATAGTATGTATCCCAAAATTGAGGACGGGGATATCGTTGTTGTACGCAAGCAGGATTATGTTGACAGCGGCTCGATCGCCGTGGTGATAAAAGACAACGAAGACGGACTGGTTAAAAAAATCGAGTTCGGAAAAGATTATCTCGAACTTATATCGATAAACCCGATGTACCCACCTCAGCGTTTTGAACGCGAGGAAATGAACCGCATTCGGGTTGTCGGTTTGGTTAAAAAAATCGTTAAATCATTATAAAAATAGGAAAAATATAAAATGGGGTTATTAGATTTCTTAAAGAAAAAGTCGTCAAAAGGAAAATTCATAAAGGTCAATATACCGGAAGAAGACAGAAAATACTATGAACGCGACGAATATTATACCTATATTATAGCTGAAGGTACCCCATTTCAAAGAGATGTTGTTCTTTTTGACGAACGCAAGAAAACGGCTATACCGTCAAAAAACGGGCTTTACCCGGCCGAGATATTGCTTCTGCATTATTGCTCAAAAGGTGATTATCCTCGACCCAAAAAGGGGTATCCTGCGTTTTGGTGGTTTTCATACGGTATTCGAGATGTAGGCGCTGCCTTAAAAACGCTCGAAAACAGAGGGTTTATATATTTAACGTCGGTAAATAATTCTCTTTCGGGCTTAACTGCTCAGGAATTAAAATCGTTGCTTAAAGCAAAAGGGTTGCCAACATCGGGCAAAAAATCAGAGCTTGTCGAGCGCGCGTCACAAATTATCCCGGAAGAGGATTTGAAATCGGCAGGCATACAGCCAAAATATGCGCTTACAGAAATAGGGCAACAAGAATTAAACGAAAACGCTTATGTTCCGTATATGCACAGTAGTTCTGATAAAACAACAGAAGATGATACATTCGGAATGACATTCAATGTATGGAGCATAAACAAGTTATTAGGCAAAGGCGATAAGTCAAATTGGAAATCGGTTATTGAGGAAGAAAAAAGAAAAAAGGATAAAGATGTTTCAGACCGAAACACAAAATTTATGGAAGAATTAAAGCCGATTGACTATGAGGCATACGAAGAAATCAAATCACAAGACGAACAGCTTGAAGCGGTTAAAAAAGCCGATATCGCATACAAAGAAAGCAAAGATTTGAAAGCATATATTTGCTTTTGGGAAAAAATTTGGCAACAAAAAGACGGATTGAAATTTAGCGGAGCTAAATGGAATTTTAAGTTGGCTGATTTATATATCAAAGACAAAAGATATGATGACGCTTTAAGTTTTGTAAAGAGGATAAAAAAAGAACGACCTACATACTCCGAAAAAGCTGATCTCTATATTCAAAAAATTAAGGAACTCGAAAGTAGACGATAATTTCAAAGCAAGGAGAGAATATGGACAAGTATAAACGCTTCAAGCTCCGTGTATATGAGGTGCTTGAGGTCGCAAAGCCAGACGATAAACTTAGTAGATTTGTTGATATATTCTTAATAATACTGATTTTGCTGAATGTCGCTTTGATTGTTGCCGGTACATTTGAACTTCCCAAAGCGGTCGTAAATGTATTTTCGATCATTGAAAAAATTTCGGTAGCAATTTTTACCGTTGAGTATATCTTGCGTTTGTGGACGTCCAATCTTAAATTTGAATATATGGGCACATTAAGAGCGCGTTTAAGATATATGCTGACATTCGCAGCTATTATTGACTTGGCGTCTCTGCTGCCGAGCTACATACCCGCTGTGCCGTCAAACTTTATGATCCTGCGTATGCTTAGAGTATTAAAGCTTTTACGCGTGCTCAAACTCAATCGTTATACCAACGCCCTAAAAAATATAGGTGAAGTTTTTAAGTGCAAAGCAAGTCAACTGATTTCGTCTATACTTGTAGTATCATTATTGATGATTATTGCTTCCGTGCTTATGTATGACGCCGAGCATGAGGCTCAACCGGAAATATTTGATAACGTTCTGTCCGGTATGTGGTGGGCAATCGCAACGCTTACGACCGTCGGATATGGTGATATTTATCCCGTTACCCCGTTACTGTAATAGGTAAGGTAATGAGTGCAGTTATTGCAGTTTTGGGAATAGGGCTTGTTGCTGTTCCAACGGGCATTATTTCGGCAGGATTTGCAGAACAGATAGAAAAAAGAAAAGCCGAAAAAGAAAACAAAGAGGACGAAAAGTTATTCTGCCCGTATTGTGGTCACAAATTGGATAAGTAAATATAAAACTGAAAAAACATTATCAGCAATTATAAGGGAGTGCCACTATGCCTATTTACAAAGTCAAAGGCGAAATGAAAGACGGCCTGCAAAAATACCGAGTGCGTGTAAACTATACAGACAAGAACGGCAAAGCACACTCTATTACGCGCATAGAATACGGCGCAGCAGAAGCAAAAATACTTGAAAGTAAGTTGATTGACGAATATACCGCTAAAGGCGCTCCGGCCGCACCTACAAGAATAACTGTCAAAATGCTGTACAACGAGTATATTATAGCTAAAAAATCCGAAGTCCGAGAAACCTCTTTAGCTAAAATCAAGGAAAATATTGAAAGCACAGTTTTGCCGTACTTTGAAAATCAAAGGCTTGACAAACTAAATTCAAAGCAACTCCAAATTTGGAAAAACACGCTTTTTGAAAAAGGCCTCGCGCTTACAACATTACAAAACGCATATAGTCATTTTCATTCGCTGCTTAATTTTGCGGTCAGAATGGATTATATTTCAAAGAATCCTCTTAATTCTATTGGGAATTTCAAGGATGTATACTTTGAAAAGCCACAGGAAAAACTGCACTATTATAAGCCGAACGAGTACTTCCGGTATATCTCCGCAGCGAAAGAATATGCCACTTTTAAGACCTCTTTAATAGAATGGGGTTATTATGTGTTTTTTAGTATAGCGTTCTATACGGGCGCGCGCAAGGGCGAAATAAACGCCTTAAAATGGTCTGACATAGATGGTAACATAATGCACATCCGCAGGTCAATCAGTCAGAAACAAAAAGGGAAAGATATTGAAAGCCCGCCGAAAAACAAAAGCTCGTACCGTGACATACAAATGCCTTTACCACTTATAAAAATTTTAGCGGAACACAAGACACGGCAGCAGCAAGATAAGAATTTCACCGAGGATTATCGGATTTGCGGCGGCGCAGCTCCGTTGCGAGATACATCAATAGAAAATCACAACAAATATTATGCGCAGCAGGCCGATCTTCCACACATAAGGATACACGATTTCCGGCACACTCACGCATCGTTTCTTGCAAACAACGGAATCAATATACAGGAAATTGCTCGTCGGCTTGGACATTCAAACGTCCAGCAGACATGGCAGACCTACGCACACCTGTACCCGAAAGAAGAGGAACGCGCGGTAGAATTGCTTAATTCTCTTAACGAAAATCTGTCCATTTGTCAATGATGTGAGACCGTTTAATTAGAAAAAATGAAAGCTTCTGTTTGAACGAGGAGCGTAGCGACG
>CANRII010000027.1 GCA_947630685.1 uncultured Ruminiclostridium sp.
TACTAAGTGGGAGGATCTAGGTCGCGACGCTGTACTTGCTATGTCACAGATGGACGGCGCGATAGATACCCAGCGGGATAAACTCGCCGAAATGAACGATGTTAAATATAGCAGCCTTAGCGAAATGTTTGAGGGGCTTACCCGCACAATGGAGCTGCTGCTCATCCCACTCGGTGAAACTCTTATCCCCGTGCTTAAAGAGGTCATTGAGGCGATAACCCCTATTATTGAAGAGCTGTTGCCTGAAATATCAGAGCTTATCACACCTATAATATCCGATCTGTCGGAGCTTATAGAACCGCTTATAGACATCGTTAAAAATGTACTCCCACAATTTGTAGAGCTGCTTAAGCCGTTGATGTCATTTCTGGGCGATGCGATTCAGCGTATAGCACCTACTCTTATTGAACTGCTGAATAAGCTCCTGCCACCGTTAATAGAAGTGGTTGAAAAGCTGCTGCCCCTGTTGCTTGAGGTCGTCGACGCTCTAATGCCGATACTTGATATTGCTATTGCGCTTTTAGAGCCTATCCTTGACCTTATAGTCGCTTTGGCAGATCCTCTCGGCACTATTATAGACGCTGTAGGACAATTGCTCGGCGCTTTTGTCAGCCTAATAACCGGAGCGCTAGAGCCGATCATGCCTATATTCGAGGCCATAATAAATATCCTTATATCATTTTTAGCGCCTGCAATCGAGTTTGTCGCGCAAACAGTATCCGCTCTTGCCGATGTGTTTAGCGGTGTCGCAAAATTTCTTTCCGGTGATATAATGGGAGCGATCGAGCAATTTGGACAAGGCTTTGTCGACCTTTTCTCCAACGTCCTCGGAGCGATAGACAGTATGTTCGGCACGTCCTTGCAGAAATGGTATGACGATACGGTCAAAGCCTGCGAGGATATAGGAAGAGCAATGTATGAGGCCACCCATCAGGATGAGATAGAAATGGTTAATCTATCCTCTAAGTATGGCAGCCTGCAAACGGACATGAACGCTTATATTATAGACGAGCTGCGAAAAGGTGTGTCAGCTGAAGATGCATTTGAATCGGCAAAAAACAAGTATCTTGATACAGACGAAAAGCGACATGCCTATGATGTGTGGCTCAGCGATTACCTCAATCAGGATAAGGTCGACGAATGGTATAACAATATCAGAGAATCAAACGGATTGTATTCGCAAGGATATAAGCCTTATAGTTCTACCGATAATTTGTCTGCAAAGGCAGAGGAGCAGTCTAAAAACGATATCAAAAAAACATCCGCCAATATAAGCTCAGGATATACCTATACGGCTCCTGAATTTAGCGTGGACGATTTAGGCTTTGAAAAATTTGCCTACACTCCGTCAAATATTGATATACCTACATACACGCCAACACAGTCCTCGTTAGGTACATCAAGCATATCGGTCGGCAACACTCAAAAATCTAAGACTGCTTCAGTTGTTAAGCCGACTTACAGCAATACCGTTCCTACCGTCGATTCGGCAACGGCGACGGCAAAAGTTAATTCCGGAAATACCGAGGGAAACACCATAAACATAACCTCATATATTCCGACAATGTGGGACAACGCTAAAGAGGCTAATAACAAATTAGCTGCCGCAATAGGTAAATCAAAAGTCGGTAACAGCTCATCGGCTAAGATTATATCGGGCTTATCTGCCAAAGCCATATCAGCCGACACGACCGAGAAAGCCGACGCTACTCTTAATGACGTTGTCGCAGAATTAAAGAACCTTAAAACGGCACAGGAAAAGATGCAATATACGCTTGACGTAACACTCAAGACTAATGATTACACACTTGCAAAAGCGACCGTTAAAGGCATCAAAAAGATAACTAAGCAAACAGGCAAATCGCCGCTGTAGGAGGATAGTGTATGCGTATCACGATAAACGGATATGATGTATCAAAGCTCATTACCGGTTATACCGTTGATAAGAGCTGCCGAGGCAAGTCGGTATCATATACATTAGACGGCACTGCCAAAGTAGACCGTATCGGAGATTTCAAAAACACTTTCCACCTTACATTTGGTTTGATTAGTGTATCTCAGTGGGAAAAGATATCAGCCGAGATCCAAAAGACTGGGATAACTCTGTCAGAGGACGGTGCGGAATATAATGTACATTTGATAAATAATCCGTCGGCGGCGACCGTCTATGAGGATAATACCGGCCGTTATATTTCAAACGTCACGATCGATTTGGAGGAAGTATGATATCGGTACCGTCAGATTTCAAAACCGCTGCCGAAAAGAACATCCGAGATATTGCCGCAAAAATCAAGATAGGCAGCGTTGAATATATTAACGAGGATATACTGAGTGTTGAGATCAGCAGAGAGGATTCCGACGGCAGCGGATTTTCGATCGGAGCGGCTGTGTCCGACCGAATGACCGCCAGTTTTCGCGGTAATACTCCGCCGTCGCTGTCTAATTATGCGGTTGATAGTTATATCAAAATAGGCGGCTCAGACTTTCAGCAGCTCGGACATTTTTTCATTATCGACCTCACACAGGATAACGGTATAGTGACCATTGAGGCACAAGATAAGATGTACTACCTTGACAAGCCGTGTAAGTTCACCGGCAGCAAATCAGGTACCGTACCCGAATTATCCTTTCCCGCCACTCATCAGCAGATGATTGATTATATAGCCAAAATAAACGGATTTACTCACAATATTTTATGTGAGGATTTTTCCGTCGATAAGCGTCCTGTGTATGATTCCGAGGCGGTCGATGACAGCAGTAAATATTACACATACCGAGAAATATTAAGCTTTATTGCCGCTTCTCACGGGTGCAACGTTCATTTTGACAACACGGGTGTGCTTGTTTTTACCTCAATTTCCGGCGTTGCCGCTGCCGAAATAGATTATACCCAATGCAGCGATTGTTCTATCGGTGACGCAGACGACGGATTTGAAATAAAGGGCGTGCGGGTAATATGCGGAGCTGACACATTTTTTATCAATGATACCGGTGACACTTACGAGGAAGATATGGAGGGTATTGTAGAGGTAAATAACCCGTTCTGCACTATTGAGATCCTTGAGTATTTATGGCACAAGCTGGGCGGTTTTAGGTATTACTCGGCTAATCTCACCCGCAAAGGTACGGGGTGGCTTTTTCCGGGAGATACGATAAATGTAACCTATCGTGGCAGAAAATGCCGAGCGATAATACATGAGCTGACCTACAGTATAGGAGTAGATAACGGATTTAATGAAACGATTATCTCCAATGCTGAGTCGGCTGCTGAATCCGGTAACAGGATAGGCGGTGAGTCTCCCGTCAGCCAATCCAAAAACGCTATGGCGGTGTATTATTCCGTCTCATCGGCGGCGACTATTCCGGCAGTAGGCACAAGGGCGATCGTTCTGCGCGTTAATTTTGCCGCTGATATGGTTTGTGTTCCTATACTGATAGCCACTATTCCTTTTAAGCTGACTACTGCGGGTACTGTTGTATTTACCGTAATTTTTAACGGTACAGCAATAGCATCTTTCCCACAGATATGTGCTGTTGGGGATAACTTCAAGTCAATAACAATGCCGATAGTCGGCACAACTAACGGGCAGCATAATGTATCTATATATATCAGCACTTCTGACACGGCAGAAGGTACAGTCCTTGCTAATCAGGGTTACGCCGTTGTGACAGGCAACGGACTTGCCGGTAATGTAGCTTGGGACGGCACTATATCCGTGCGGGAACTGATGCCGTACTGGTCTGCTGCTTTCGCGGCCGCTATGACGGACATATCGGACAGCGTCATCTCTGAACTGCAATATCCGATCGCTCAAACAATACGAGAGCAGTTGCCTATATGGCAAGGCATAGATATACAGGCTCGACATACCGATATATCGGAATCGTTGCCGATAAGAGCCGTGTACGCTCAGATGGGCGACAACGAGATAACGATCACATTTTCCAATCCTGTCTGCTCTGATGATATGACGTATAATCTAAATGCTTTCGTTGTCAATGCTACTGTCGAAAATGAGGTGATATACCTCAATCCGACAGAGATAACCCGGTCAAACCAGCATACTATATCGCTTGTTTTTGCGGAAATATCAACAATCGGAAATGTTGTAAACATATCGTATGAACAATCGAATGGCAATCTCAAAGATCATAACGGGCTTTTTGTAGAGTCGTTTGTCCTATCATTTGAGGTTACCGCAGAAAACTAACGGAGGTAATAATTATGCTAGTTGGTAAATCAAAAATACAGCTGTTTGATGCCAAAACGGGCAAGGAACAGCTGTGCGTAGAGAGTAAGAACATCGTCACAAAGGCGATAGATTATCTCCTTAATCCGCCAAAATGTACGATTGAAGCGGGAATAAACTACAACAATCTGTATAATCAATTTATGCCAGTCTGTACGAAAGGATTAGGAGGATTATTGCTGTGGGACGATAATATAGCCGCAAATCCGGACACTATATTTCCTCCTACTACCGTTAATTGCGTGGGTCACGCAGGAGACAACTATTCCGGCACGGCCGTTAAACGTGGTACATATAATGCTGCAGAATCAGGATACATTGATAATTCCGATAATGCACATATAGGTTACCGGAATGTCTGGGATTTTGCGTCAGACAAAGCAAACGGTACAATTAAATGCCTATCGCTTACACATATTAAATGCGGTGATGCCGGTTATCAATCATACGATAACAATGCTTCCGACCTTACTAGTTTTTATCGTCTCGGTAGTGTGATATCGGCGTCTAATGGCTGGTTTATAGGCGCATTAAGCGATGGCCAGGATGTTTTTGCTTATATAAATTCTTCATCTCTTAATCTATATATCGTACACCATACGGATTTAGCAAAAATATCTATGTTTGATGTTGCGATTAACAGCAGCAATAATAGTAATTATACAGAATCTTATACTATTGATATAGGGACGAATACATTTACATTTCCTTCCAGCTCTAAACCTTCCGATGTTTACATAAAAGACGGTCAAGTGCTTCTTACAGATGCGTCTATATCATCAAATATAATTACCATTAAACATGTAGTTGTTGACATATATTCGCAAAAGGTGGTGAACAATAAAACTATACCATGCGCAGCTTTACCAGATGATTCTCGGATTTATAGTTGTAGAGCATGTTTTTTTGATGGCTTTTATTATTTGATTGTCCAACATGCGAGCAACGAAAGACCTCAAATATATCGCGTATCTGAAGACGGACAGACAATTACAGCATTGTTGACACCTGATATGCCTTTTCCGGTTAATAGCTTGTCTTCATATGAGATGATTGTCGGAACATTTTATGATAGGAAGCTTATTTGGAAATATTTTGTTGATTCGCATGGCATAATACAGCAAAATTTATTTTATAGTTCTAGTGATGCATCGTATATATCATCTGTTCCTACAGAGAATCCTTGTTATATCTATAGTAGGAATTATGGATATAAATACGTAATAGCCTTGTTGAATTATCTTGGCACTATAAATAATCTTGACGAACCTATAACCAAAACGGCGTCTCAAACGATGAAAATAACATATGAGCTCAGCCACGCAACCGGATGAGAGAAAGGAAATCTAACATGAAAATCGACTGGAAGAGAAAGCTAACAAGTCGCAAATGGTGGTTAGCTGTGACCGGACTGATTAGCGGACTAATAGTTATTATCACAGGCAATCAGAACATCGCTAATACTGTATCCGGCGCGGTTATGACCGCCGCGTCGGTGGTGGCGTACACCCTAGCCGAAGGCTTTGCAGACGCAGCAAATATAACGGAAGAGGAGGAAAAGAAAGATGTCAAATAATTACACGCGCCATGTTTTGGCAAGCAAGGCGGAGCAGCTCACCGCCGATTACAAGACCCGTAATCCTAACTATAAAACCCATAAGGGTATGGATTTCATTGACTATGCAGGAAAATGCGTTATCACAGCGGTGGCAGACGGAGTCGTTGACAGCTGCCGCAGCGACGTTATCGGCGTGGATCATAAATACAATACAGCGGGAAATTACGTCCGCATAAAGCACCCTAACGGCATATATACGCGGTATCTGCACCTCGAAACGGGGTCGGTCTGCGTCAAGACAGGACAGAGCGTCAAGGCGGGCGCAAAGCTCGGCATGATGGGTAACACCGGCGACAGCTACGGAAAGCACTTGCATTTTGATGTCTGCGTCGCCGGCGTGTATGTCGACCCGCTGCCGTACCTCACGGGCGCAAAGGGCTTTGGGACAAATACAGCGCAGCAGCCGGCAGACGAGGACGAGCCCGCTTATCCCGAGCTGCGCAAGGGTGATAAGGTGATACTTGCCAAAGCGCCGCTGTATGCCGCGTCTACATCCTCGAAAAAGGCAAATACCGTCACCGGAACCTACTACATATACGCAGACGGCATTATAAACGGGCGTATCAGAATAACCACGCCGAAAGGCTGCGCCGATTGCACAGGCTGGGTAAACGCCGCCGACTGCAAGACGGACAAGCCCGCTCCCACTCAGACTACCGCGCTTAAAGTCGGCGACAGGGTGAGAGTAAGGGACGGCGCATTGACTTACTCCGGTGAGTGGCTGTCAAACTGGGTATACGACACGGTGTTTGATGTCCAGCAGGTCGGCACGCTCTCAAAGCAAGACTATATCGTGATAGGGCTTAACGGACAGGTGACTGCGGGTATGCGAGCAGAAGATCTAATAAAAATGTAATAATAATCCCTGTGCCTCTAACAAATGTGACAATGAGGCACAGGGTTATTAAAGTTATTTAATAGATATTTTGGAAGTAAAACACATGACAAATAGTCCTATTCCAAGAATAGGCGGAAAACGCCTACTACGCAAAAAAATTTGTGAATTGTTCCCTGAATCGGCACGCTATAATCGCTATATTGAGGTTTTCGGCGGCGGGGGCTGGGTTCTGCTTGCAAAAGATAGACACGCCGCTCTTGAGGTCTACAATGATGCTGATGGAGAACTGGTAAATCTGCTGCGCTGCATAAAATATCACTGCTCAGAGCTTCAGAAAGAGATCAACGGATATTATAACAGCCGTGAAATGTTTTTTGACGCCTTAGAACAGCTTAAAATGCACGGTTTAACGGATATTCAGCGGGCAGCTCGGTATTATATCAAAATGCGACTATCTTATGGCGCTAATGGCAAAGAATTCAGTTGCTCAAAAAACCGCTAAACTCATCAAAAGAGTATTTGCAAACTGTTTCTGAGCGCTTACAGAGCGTTGTAATTGAATACAAAGATTTTGAAAATCTGATAAAGACATATGACAGACCTACAGCGTTGTTTTATTGTGATCCCCCTTATTTTGGTTCGGAGAAATATTATGAAATAGGTTTTACAATTGATGATCACAACCGCTTAAAACGCACTTTAAACAGCGTTAAAGGTATGTTTATACTATCTTATAATGATACTCCTCTTGTGCGAGAGATGTATAAAGATTACAATATCACTTCGGTGTCACGTAGCAATAATCTATCTGCGGGATCATATAAAGAGCTTATTATCCGTAATTTCTAACCGCAGCAGTATTTTTTTTACGATATCAATAACGGATTTCGTTACGATTGCGCAAACAAAATAGTGCTGATCGGAGGGCAATATGATAATAATAAATCTTCAGCGGCTTCTGACAGAGTTAAAAATGTCTCAAGCGGATCTTGCTCGTCTGACAGGAATCAGACCGTCAACAATCTGCGATATTTATCATAATAATATAGACTTTATTAAACTGGAGCACCTCTCGCGTATATGTGAGGTACTTAATTGTAAAATAAGTGATTTTTTTACGATTGTTTCATAACTAAAAAAATAATCCGCACATGAGCGTCATGATTTTCAACATTCTACGTTAAAAATGTTGAAAACTTGCTTGCCAGTACGGATTTTTGCGTTTATTACGGACTTTGCTTTTTGTATTTTGCGTGTCAATTTTTCGGATTATGCTTGTCAATCAACATTTCGTAAACGGCATTATCGCTTCGTAAACAGCAAAATTGATAATAAAAGATCCCGCCTGTAAAGACGGGATAGGTATAAAAACGGGTTTATTCTCCTGCGTAAAGTATGACCTCGGCGGTAAAGATGTTTTCCTTTTCGTAAAAATCCACCGTGCCGGAGTATTTTTTGGCGATGCTTTTTACCGACGGTATGCCGTAGCCGTGTCCTGCGCCGCTGTTTGTGGAGATGAGCCGGGGATTATCCGCTAATACGGAACGCTTTATCGTGTTGCTGACGGTTATTATCACATACGCCTTTCTGCGCGATATTTCCAGCGATACGGTGGGTCTTAAAGCGCCGTCGCAGCCGTTTATCGCGTTGTCCAGCAGATTTGAGAGCAGCACGCAGATATCGTTCTCATCTATGCCGTCAAGCTCGGTGGCCGTCATCATGCGAAACGCGATACCGCTTTTGGAACAGCAGGATCTCTTTTCGCTGAGCACCGCGTCCACCGCAAGACAGCCGGAGTATACCGCGCCCGCGGCAGGCTCTAACTTTTTGTCCATGACCTTTTCGAGATATTCCCGAGCGTTTACGGGATCGCTGTCGATAAGGTTCACCGCCGTGGATAAAATATGCTTCATATCATGGCGAAGCTGCCGCATCTGCTCGTACTGTGCGCGCACGTCGGAGGAATATCTGCGGCGGTATTCCAATTGCTGGCGCAGCATTAAAAGGCGCGCGCTTTCGTCGCTTTTCCCGCTGAAATAAAACACCGCGGCAAAGCAGATAACGTCTGCGGCGATAATACCCATCTGCGCTATGATCACTAATCGGTTATTTTCTCCGTTAAGCGAATATATATACAGCGCCGCCATGGAAACGTACGAGCATACTGTGACCAGCGCCGTCACGCCCCACTCCTTGACCTTGGGCAGGATAGTTTTCTTTGAGGAATATTTCAGTATCAGACAAAATATAAAAAGCGTCAGCACCGCGCCGAGAAAATAAGCGGCAAGCCTTATCGGAGAGGGACGGTTGAATATCATCGAAAGCTCGTCGGTCGCAAGTCTTGACAGCAAAGGCGCAACGGTCAGCGTGATAAGGCTCGGCAAAAAATACGAAAACACCGCGCAAAACAGCTTGGACGTCACCCGCCCGTTAAGGCACAGCAGCGCGAATAAAAACGTAAGCAGCGCGCCGAAAAGCACCGTAAAATTATCGAACGGCGGGAAAAATCCCAGTATCAGCTTAAGCAGCGTCAACAGCGATCCGCCTATAAGAAAGTTCAATCTGCCTTTTCTCTTTTTAAGATCGCCGCCGAAAAACGTGCAGATAAAAAAGCTGACGATAAAGCTGTTCGCCGCGCCGACTAAAAATTCCATCGCCGACCAGAAAGATACCGGCATTTTCTCACCTCCCTATATTCCGGAGCGCAGATATTCCCGAAATTTGCGAGCCGCCTTTTCAGCCTTGTAGCGGCTTAGCGGCAATTCCTGCCCGTTGTCCAGCACGACCGTTCTTTTTCGCAACGAGCGGATATATCTGCCGCTGACAAGATAGCTGCGGTGGATACGGATAAATCCGGCGGGCTCAAGTCTGCGCTCGAGCTCCGACAGGGAAGAACGTATGATAAGCGGCTCGCCGGAGTTTAAGTGTATCTGCGCCCAATGATCGTAAATTTCTATATAAATTATTTCGCTTATGCCCAGCGTCACCGTTCCGTCTGCGGTATCGAACGCCGCGCGGCTTTTCGCAGCCTGCATTTTAAGAGAACGGTACAGACTTTCCACCGCCTCCGGCAATTCTTCCGACAGGTGGGTTTTTCTTATAAAGCGCAGCGGCTGAAAACGGAAGGAGGAATATACCAGCTCGTCGTGCGCGGTAACGAATATCAGCTTTGCCGTACTGCTTTTGTTTATTTTTTCGGCTATTTCCAGCCCGCTTATCCGCGCCATATCAATATCAAGAAATACCGCGTCGTAAGATTGGATATCGCAAAGCAGCTTTTCGCCGTTATCATACAGGGTAAGACCGATGTCCGCTCCGACGGCTTTACAGCACCGCGAAAATTCTCGCTCGAAGCTGTAAAGAAAATCCCGCTCGTCGTCGCATATCGCCGCTTTAAGCATAATTATACCCCCCTTTTTTTACAAAACCGTACCGCTTTTATTTTACCCCGCATTTTGCGCTGTGTCAATATTTCCTGCGTGAACGGCACAAAAATGTCGTGAACGGCTGATTTCGGCAATTTACTTGACTTTTCGACGGAATGATAGTATACTTTAATTATCAAAGGGATACTGAGGATACAGACAGGAGGCGATCCCGTATGAAATACAAAACAATACTGACAGGGATTTTTTGCGCTGCGGCGGTAATGCTGTCCGGTTGTTCTTCATCGACGGTAAAAGGCGACGGAGCGCCGCTTTTCAGCGAGGGGTTATGCCTTTTTGAAAGCGGCGGTAAATGCGGCTACATAAACTCCGACGGCGAGGTAAAGATAGCCGCGCAGTTTGATAACGCGTGGGATTTCGTAAACGGCAACGCCGCGGTCAGCGTAAACGGCAAGTACGGGTATATAAACACCTCCGGCGATTTTATCACGCCTCCGCAGTTTGATTACGCCGAAAGCTACGACGGAAAATCTCCCGCGCTGGTAAAGATAGGCACGAAATACGGCTATGTGGACAGCAGCGGCCGGTATCTTATCAATCCGCAGTTTGACGAGGCACAGCCGTTTGACGATTCCGGCACGGCGATAGTAAAGATAGATAAAAAGTACGGCGCGATAAACACCTCCGGAGAGTATATCGTTCCTATACAGTACGACCAGATCGAGGGTCCCGGCGACAACGGGCTTTTCGTGGTCACTACCGGAAAGCTCTCCGGCTATTGCGATAAGACCGGAAAGCTGGTGATAGAGCAGTCATATTCCGACGCTAAGCCGTTTTCCGAGGGGCTTGCGGCGGTGATGACAAGCAACGGCTACGGCTTTATAGATGAGAGCGGCGAAATGGTGATACCGGGGCAGTTTGACGGCGTAGGGGAATTTTCCGGCGGCTTCTGCCCGGTCATGATGGGCGAGAAATGGGGCTACATAAACACCGAGGGTAAATACACCGTAAACCCGATGTATAAAGCGGCGTCGGAGTATTCCGAGGGCTTCGGCTGCGTCGGTCTGCCGGACGGCGAAACCTACCGATTCGTAGATGAAGACGGCGAGCTTGTCGGCGGGGAATACACCGACATGGCGGAGTTTTCGGGAGAATACGCGTCGGTTCGCTGCGAGGACGGCAAGCAGCAGCTTATAAATAAGCAGTTCGAGCCTATCACCGAAGAATACGACACGGTAAGCGGGCTGTTCGGCGATGGGTATTTCATCTACGAGCAGGGCGGCAAATTCGGCGCGGCAAAGCCCGGCGAGGAAGAAGAGGGTATACAGCCTATCTATGACTCGCTGAACTCTTCGCTTTGGTGGAAGTTTTAGATATTAAAAAGCCTGCTTATATAGTAGGCTTTTGATTTTGGAGATAACGATATGTACAGTATCATGATAGTTGAAGACGACGCTGCGATAGCGGGGCAGTTGAAAGCTCACCTTGAGCAATGGGGCTATAAGGCGGACTGCGCGGCAGATTTTGGGGATATTACAGGAGAATTTGAACGCTTATCCCCGCAGCTTATACTGCTGGACATCACCTTGCCGTTTCATAACGGGTTTTACTGGTGCGAGCAGATAAGAAAGCGCTCGGGAGTTCCTGTGATTTTCATTTCCTCCGCGGCGGATAATATGAATATAGTTACCGCGGTAAGCGCGGGAGCGGACGATTTTATCGCAAAGCCGTTCGATCTGTCGGTGCTTACCGCGAAGATAAAGGCGTTATTGCGCCGCAGCTACGATTATTCCGCGGCGGACGACATTGTTTTGTGCGGCGGGGTAACGCTGGATATTTCCCGCGCCGAGGCAACCGCTGAAGGCACGGTGCAGCTTACTAAAAACGAGCTTATGATACTGCTCACTTTAATGCGCTCGCGCGGGAAAATAGTAAGCCGGGATAAGCTCATGCAAAAGCTGTGGGAGACCGACAGCTTCGTCGATGAAAACACCCTCAGCGTAAACGTCGCGCGGCTTCGCAAAAAGCTGGAGAGCATAGGCGCGGGCGGGCTGATAGTGACAAAAATAAAAATGGGATATATTATAGAGTGAGTGAAAATGAAGTATCTGGTTTATTCAATAAAAAGAAATCTTGCGGCGTATATTTGTATAGCGGTCGCGGCAGTATGCTTTGCGGCGGTGTTCGCTCTGTATTCTCTTCCGGTAGAGGCGGCGCTTTACGGCGCGGCGCTGGCGCTGTTTTTTCTTCTGATAGTAACCGTTATCTGCGTGGTATCGGATCATAAAAAGCATACTCTGCTCACCCGCGCTATGGACAGCGCGGAAAACGGCGAGCTTGCGCTATCTATGCCCTCGGATATTATCGAGCGCGATTACTGGCGGCTGGCTTTACTTCTTTTTGAAGAGAATATCCGGCTTAAAAACGATTCGGCGGAGAAATATTCCTCCCTCTATGAATATTACACCGTTTGGGTGCATCAGATGAAAACTCCGATAGCGGCGATGCGGTTAAGGCTGCAAAACGAGGACAGCCAGTTGTCGCGGGATATTTCCGCCGAGCTTGGCAGGATAGAATCCTACACCGACGCCGCAATGTGCATGATACGCCTTGACAGCGGCGTCGGGGATTACGCTTTCAGAGAATGCGAGATAGATATGCTGGTAAGACAGGCGGTGAGGAAGTTTTCGGTATGGTTCATCACAAAAAAGCTGCGGCTTGATTATAAAGGCACCGATATGAAAATAGTGACCGATGAAAAATGGCTGTCCTTTGTGATAGAGCAGATACTTTCCAACGCGCTTAAATACACGCCGGAGGGCGGCTGTATCAGCATTTACACCGAGGACGGCTGTATATCGATAAGCGATACCGGCATCGGGATAGACCCTGCCGACCTGCCGAGGATCTTTGAAAACGGCTTTACCGGCGACAACGGCAGGTTCGACAAGCGCGCAAGCGGGATAGGACTGTACCTTTGCGGGCGTATCTGCCGCAATCTGGGACATAAGATAACCGCCGTTTCCGAAAAAGGGAAAGGCACGACGGTAAAAATAGCTCTCCTTACAAAAATGTAAGAATAATGTAATATGTTTCGATAGACTTTTTTTCTGCCGGACGTTAAAATATTAAGCAGCGGGGAATTTCGCCCGCTGCTGATTTTATAGCTATAAGGAGTGAAACGTATGCCGATCTTAGAGGTAACGGGATTAAGAAAGGTGTATACCTCCCGAATAGGCGGAGCGAGGATAGAGGCGCTTAAAAACGTCACCTTTACCGCCGAGGAGGGGGAGTATATAGCGATAATGGGAGAGTCCGGCTCCGGCAAGACTACCCTGCTGAATATCCTTGCGGCGCTGGACAGACCTACCGAGGGCAAGGTCGTGCTTTGCGGTGAGGATACCGCAAAGGTAAAGGAATCAAAGGCGGCTTATTTCAGGCGGGAAAATCTGGGCTTTGTGTTTCAGGATTTTAATTTGCTGGATAATTTTACGGTGAGGGACAATATTTTCCTGCCGCTGGTGCTTATGGGAAAACGTCACGGTGAAATGCAGCAGGCGCTTGAGCCGCTTATAGATACGCTGGGACTTAAGGGCTTGCTGGACAAGTACCCTTACGAGCTTTCCGGCGGGCAAAAGCAGCGTACCGCCGCGGCGAGAGCGCTTATAACCTCGCCTAAGCTGCTGCTCGCGGACGAGCCTACCGGTGCGCTGGATTCAAGATCCGCCGAGGAGCTTTTAAGTCTTTTTGATAATGTGAACCGCTCGGGTCAGACTATCCTTATGGTGACTCATTCGATAAAAGCGGCAAGCAGCGCGTCAAGGGTACTGTTTATCAAGGACGGCACGGTGTTTCATCAGATATACCGAGGCGGCTGCACAAACGAGCAGCTTTATCTTAAAATATCCGATACGCTCACCGCATTGGCGACAGGCGGTGATATATGATGAAAGGCTTTCTTTATCCGCGTCTGGCATTTACCGGAATGGTAAAAAACCGCCGAATATATCTGCCGTACCTGCTGACCTGCACCGCAATGGTGATGATAACTTATATTATAACCTACCTGCGCGATATCTCCGGCAAAATGCTTGACGGTACGCGAAGTACGGTGATGGAATACTGTCTCGGTTTCGGGATAGCGGTCATCGCACTGTTTTCGCTGATATTTTTGTTTTATACCGGCAGTTTCGTGCTTAAAAGACGGCGAACGGAGTTCGGACTGTACAATATCCTCGGCATGGGAAAAGGCAATATCGCACGCATACTTTTATGGGAATACGGCTTTACCGCGCTTATATCGACAGTCGGAGGACTGCTTACCGGCGTGCTGTTTTCAAAGCTGGCGGAGTTGTTCATGGTGCGGGTGCTGGGCGGTACGGGCGATATGAGCTTTACCGTGGACGGCAACGCGATGCTGGCGGCTATAGCGATATTCGCGGTGATATTTTTGCTGCTGCTTGTTTTTTCGCTGATCAGGATAAAGCTGCAAAGCCCGCTGGAGCTTTTACGCAGCCGCAGCGAGGGAGAGCGTCCTCCAAAGGGCAGTATAATTTTATCGCTTTTGGGCGCTTTGTTTCTTGCGGCAGGGTACGCAATAGCGCTTACCGTCAGGTCAAGCGCGGACGCGATAGTGTACTTTTTCGTCGCGGTGACAGCGGTGATAATAGGTACTTATCTGCTGTTTATTTCCGGCTCGGTGGCGCTGTGCAGAGCGTTGCAGAAAAACAAACGCTATTATTATAAAGCGGCGCACTTTTTCTCCACCGCGTCGATGAGATACCGCATGAAAAGAAACGGCGCGGGGTTAGCGTCGATATGTATACTTTCCACCATGGTACTTGTGACGGTGTCCTCCACCGCCTGCCTTTATTTTGGGATAAACAGCTCGATAGAGCGCATTCCCCGTGATATGTCGTTGGTATTTCCTTACAGGGACAGCGAGTTTTCCTCACTTGTTCAAAAAGCCGCGGATAATCATCTTGACGGATATTCTCCCCGCGACCGGCTTTCATACCGGTATCTGACGGCGTCGGCGCTTATAGATGACGGCAGACTGTATTTTGAGATGAACGACGGCGGCAATGATACGAGCAAGTTATGGACTGCGAATTTCATGACGGTCGAGGATTATAATTCGGTCAGCGGGGAAAATATCGTTCTTTCCTCCGACGAGATAATGCTGTACGCAAAAGGAAGGCCTTTCGGCGATACGGCGGTGATAGACGTGCTGGGAGAAAAACGCCTGATATATTCCGATAAAGACTTTGATTTTCTTGAAAACTCCATGTCGGTATACCCTACTGTCTGCATAGTGCTGCCGGATATGGCGCAGCTGCGGCGGTTGTATGACAGCCAGTGCAATGTATACGATATATACGCGTCCGAATTATACGAATATTACGGAGTGAACGTTACCGCGTCCGGCGAGCAGCAAAAAGCGCTGTCGGAAGGCATGGTGTCAGTGCTTAAAGACTTCGGCGGGTATTTTATCGTACTCAGCCGCGCGGACTGGGAGGACAGCTATTATTCCCTTAACGGCGGGCTGTTCTTCCTCGGTGTGGTATTGGCGATAGTGTTCGGCTTTTCGGCGGTGCTTATCATGTACTATAAACAGCTTACCGAGGGGTACGAGGACAGCGCGCGCTTTGATATAATGCGCAAGGTCGGTATGACCGCTTTTGAGATAAAAAAGAGCGTAAATTCTCAGGTGCTGACGGTGTTTTTCGCGCCGCTCGCCATGGCGGGACTGCATATGCTGTTTGCTTACCCGATGATAGAAAAGAGCCTCGGTCTTTTATTAAACGTAAAGGACTCAGCGCCGTATATAGTTCCGGCTGTCGTCTGCTTCGTGCTTTACGCGGCGCTTTATGCGTCGGTGTATTTTATAACCTCGCGCGCTTATCTTAAGATAGTGAGCAAAACCGACGACGGATAAAATTTTCCGGCATTTTGATTTTTGACCTATTGACAAATCCGAAAGAATATATTATAATTATTGTTATGTAACAACAATTATACAACGTGAGGAGATGTCGCAATGCCGCCGAAACCTAAGATCACAAAGGAAATGATAATTGACGCCGCCTTTGAGGTCGTACGTGAAAATGGCTTTGAAAATATCAACGCAAGAACAGTTGCCAAAAAGCTGAAATGCTCTACGCAGCCCGTCATGTACCACTTTGCAACTATCGATGAGCTTAAAAAAGCCGCTTATTCAAAGGCGGACCGCTATCATTCCGAATATCTTATGAAGCTCGACGATCCGAAAAAAGGAGTCATGCTCTCGATAGGGCTTAACTATATCCGCTTTGCGACAGAAGAGCCGAATTTATTTCGTTTTCTGTTTCAGTCTGACTTTTTTAGCGGAACGACTTTGCTTGAAATGATAGACGCCGAAGAGCTTATGCCCGTGCTTTTAGCGATGCAGAAAACTGCCGGAGTAAGCATAGAAAAAGTAAAAGAAATTTTTGTGACGGTTTTTCTGTTTGCTCACGGATACGCAAGCATAATCGCCAACAATTCGCTGAAATATGATGAAGAAGTCATAAGCTCCCAGTTAGAGCGGGCGTACATAGGCGCAAAGTTAGCGGCGGAGGGGGAAGCTAAATGACGGAAAACAGCAAAAAGAGTACCGCCCTCACGCTTACGGGCGTTATTGTAATGATACTGCTGACGGCGACAAAAGTCGTGCCGTCCTCGAATATAGCCGGGTTTTCGGTGCTTGCGGGTATCGCGTTTTTCTTTATCGCCGAAGCGATCGCCAAAACTCCGAGAGCCGAATCGGGACTGCGATTCAATACGATACCGGCAGACCTTAAAAAGCCTAATGTGATAATTTGGGCGCTGCTGCCTGTCGTGAGCGGTATTGCGGCGATCATATCGGGAAAGCTGATCTTCGGCGGAGAGTATATTTCCCATCTGCTGGGGCGGTCGGGTGATATCCTGTCCCTTGATAAAACGGCTCTGCTGATAATTCAGGTAATAATTGCGGCGTTCGGCGAGGAGATAGCGTACAGAGGATTTTTCTTCGGGAAAACCTCAAAAATGTTCCCGGTTTGGCTTTGCGCGTTAGTTTCATCGCTGGTTTTTGCCGCGGGGCATATTGCCGAGGGAAGTATAACGATCGTGCTTTTTGACGTCGCCTCTGTATTTATCGACAGCTTGATATACTCGGTGATATATTACAAATCGGGAAATTGCGTTATCAGCACCTTTTCACACATTCTTGCAAACGCGATATCGATTATCGCCGCGTTTATTATCTCTTGATATTCCTAACAAATATCCACCCCTGTTTTTTAGCAGGGGTGGATTTTTAATCCTCTTCTGTTGTAGATTCAAAATTGCTCTTTCTGGAAAATATGACCGCCGCTGTGATAAGCGCCGCGATAAACAGCGCAAAGTAAAGATACGAGCCCCACAGCGGGAATACCGGTTCCCGGAAGTATTCGGTAAAATGCTTCCATACTATCGCGTTTCCGGTGGGTATCGCCCACATCGCGGGACTGCTTATCATCGCAAGCGCCGCGCCCGACGCGGTAAGCGCGCAGGAAAGGAAGAATCCCATTTTCTTATATCCCGCGAGTCTGAACAGCAGCATTACGGTGCTGAGCATAAGCAGGCACAGCAGCATAAGGAAAAACGTATTTATCGCCGCGTCCAGCGGGGAAAGCTGATTGTACAGATTTTTAGGCAGCAGCGTCGTTACCGCACTTCCCGCCTTGTCGGGGAAGATGATATCGTACAGTCTTACGCCGTCGCTCCATTCGTTAGCTGTAAAGCATTTCCCGATGATAGGCAGCGTGCCGAATATCACCGCCGCGATACAGTAGCTTATCGCCGCGTAGACAGAAAACAGCATCTGCCCCAGCGCCCAGTTGAGTCTTCCGCACCGGGATACCACCGACAGCGCGTTACGGTCGGTACGGGGAAAATCCGCCATCATGGTGACATATCCCAGCGGGATTATCATCATTAACAGCGGGGAATTTCCCACCGCTATAAACGGCTCGAATATGCACAGGTTCTTTCCGGTGTCGTTCACACATTCAAACAGCGGCTGGAGCGCGATGGTATTTATAAATACCCAGACCATGAAAAACAGTAAAATGCGCGGGCTGAGCAGCCACCGCAGGTATTCGTTCTTTGATACAAGGAAGATCTTTTTTATGTTAAGCACCGCAGTCCAGCCTCCTTGTCGTAAAAAGCCAATAAGCCGCCGGACATAAAAGCAAAAATGCGCCGTACAGTAAAAACACCATGATATTAGCAGCGGAATCGGTAAAATTGCTGAGCAGCGAATCCGGCGAGACAGCGTAAACTATCGTCGGCACGTCAATATCCAAAAATACTATGTCGCTGAGCAGCTTGGAATGTACCTGCATAAGTATATATTTCAGCATGAACGGTATGCACATCACCAAAAATTTATTGCGTATGAACGGAGTGAGCAGCAGCGCGGGCTGAGCGGACACCGCCCCGTAAACAAACAGTCTGCCCAGCTTTTCCAGCACGACGAGGAAAGGCTGACTGTTAAGCGTTTCTGCCGTTAAAATGTCTGGCGTGTAGCATTGCGGCATAGGAAACGCCATAAACACTATTATCCCGTAGATGATATACGCCGCGGTTATCGCCAAACCCGCGCTTATCGCACAGGCCGCCGTTTTTGCGACGCAGTATCTTAATTTTCCGGTGCGGGACATGGTAAGCCGGATATTTCCGCCGCTGCGCTCGTCGCATATTATCGGAGCGAACGCAAACGCCGCCGCTACCGGAACAAACATCGAAAACCAGATACCGCTGCCGCATCTGAACACGCTTACGAAATTAAGCGCCGGGTCGCTCAGCTTATCCTCGTAAGAGGTGGAGATCATCACCTCGAACACCGATTGCTCCGCGCCGTCGGCGGTATAGCGCAGCAGACTGCAAAAGCACAGCAGCAGCGCTATTATTATACATACCGCAAATGACAGCGACAGCATGTATTTTTTAAGTTCGGTAAAAATTGCTCTTATCGTTTTCATCAGCTAAATATCGCTTCCCGTTCTCCTGTAATGCAAGTTTAGAAACCAATTCGTTCAAGACCTGACTGTTGCTATGCGGCGCAAATGGGCGAGGATAGATATTTCACGGACTGTTTAATATAGTACTTTCGGCGTTCCGTTAAACATCGTTTCCATTTCTCCCGTAATGCAGTTTATCAAAACAGCATCTTCAGTAGATTCCGTACTGTCATAAGCGGTAAACCGCCAATACGGATAAAGAGTCATAAATTCATGTTCCGGCGTTGTTATGTCGGTATCGGCTATGGGAACATACGTAAGCTTTACATCTACAACGTTATATCTTTTGTAGCCGGATAATTTAGCGGAGGCTATACGCGCCGCCGCCGCGGGAGTAAGTATTTCGGAGTATTTTTTCGTTTCTTCCATGTTTACAAAGTCACCGTCAATGATAAATCCGTCGGACTGCTTTAACGACGAAAAAAACAAGTTAGCGGGAAACGCTGTATAAAGCGTATTATTTTCGCGTGCGCCGCCGAATGACGAATAGCTGCCGTCTATGCCCCTTAGCAAAGGGATATCCTTGCAGCATATATCAAATTGAAAATCACACGCCTGATCACCGCTTTCGTTGTCAGTGCCGATAGCGCACCATACCGGAGAAAAGCTCATTTCGGATTTTACTAAAGCCGCATATTCCGAAAGCTCTTTTTCCGCCGTTTCCAGCAGCTCGGAAATTTTTGCCTCTCCGTCCGATAATTTTACCGTTCTATCCTCGTAATTCTGCCCTATGTAGATATACTCCTCTTTGTCACTGTAATTTGAAAAAGTGAATTTTTCGTTTTTGGTATTTATAAAGCCGCAGTTTCCTATACTGACGGTAGTGCCGGTTTCCTCGTCCGTATAATCGTAGCCGAACATATTACCGTATTTTTCCTCGCTGCCGAAGGTGAGATTCGCTTTGTCAAAGCTGTCTTTCGGAACATATTTATCTAAAAGTGCGTCGGAAAAGCTGTTAAGATCATCACGATCTTTTATTTTATACTCGCCTATTTCCTTGGGAAAATTTATCTCTATGTCTTTTCCGATACTCAGATTGCCGTAGTTTTGCGAATGAAGCTCATCCGTATATTTATCCTTGTTTTTGTAAAGCTCCGATATATCTACAAGATCCCCATCGGTTATCTGCGCGGCGGTGTTTATATTATCCGCACAGGATGAGAGAACAAAAGCGGTCAGAATTATCCCGCAAAGCAAAACGCCTTTTTTCATAAAAATCACTCCTTATTTATAAGATAAAACACTTTATTCAAAGTTGAGCTTTCATCAGCCGAATATCGTTTCCAGTTCTCCCGTAATGCAGTTTATGAAAACGGCATGTTCTATAAGATGCTCTTCGCCGTCGTAGGATTCGGTATCCGGCGCGCTGAATCTCCAGTAGGGGGTAAGAGTATATTCATATCCCTGCTCCCTTATGTCGGCGTCGGCTATCGGAATATACGTCAGCTGCACATCTACGACATTATATCTTCTGTAGCCGGATAATTTAGCGGAGGCTATACGCGCCGCCGCCGCGGGAGTAAGTATTTCGGAATATTTTTTAATTTCTTTCACGCTTACAAAGTCGTTTTGCACTACAAATCCGTCGGTGTGCTTTGACGAGGAGAAAAACACATCGGCACCGGCTGCATCAAAAAGCGTATTATTTCCGAATGAGGATGCGCCGCCGAATGATGAATAGCTGCCGCTTATGCACCTCATCAAAGGAACGTCCTTGTAGTCCTCACCAAACTCAAAATCGCAGACCTGCTCGCCGCTTTTGTTGTCGGTGTAAATTTCGCACCATACCGGAGAAAAGCTCATTTCGGATTTTACCAAAGCCGCATATTCCGCAAGCTCTTTTTCCGCCGTTTCCAGCAGCTCGGAAATTTTTGCTTCTCCGTCCGATAATTTTACCGTTCTGTCCTCGTATTTTTGCCCTACATAGACGCGTTCTTCTTTGTCGCTGTAATTTTCAAAATCGAGTTTTTCGTTTTTGGTATTTATAAAGCCGCAGTTTCCTATAAGGACGGTAGTGCCGGTTTTTTCGTCCACATAATCGTAGCCGAACTGAGCCCCGTATTTTTCTTCGCTGCCGAAGGTGAGATTTGCTTTGTCAAAGCTGTCTTTCGGAACATATTTATCTAAAAGTACGTCGGAAAAGCTGTTCAGGTCATCGCGATCCTTTATTTTATACTCGCCTAATTCCTTGGGAAATTTTATCTCTATGTCTTTTCCGATATTAAGATTGCCGTAGTTTTGCGAATGAAGCTCATCCGTGTATTTATCCTTGTTTTTGTAAAGCTCCGATATATCTACCATATCCCCGTCTTGTATCTGCTGATTTGGATTTAAGAACGGGTTTGGCTGGCTCGATGTGCTTGACGTGTTCGACTGGCTAGAAGTGCCGGATGTGTTCGAGGTGTTCAAGGAGCCGGAGGAATCGCCGATATTGTTGGCGTGGCTGTTTGTGTTTTCCGCACAGGATGAGAGAGCAAAAGCGGTCAGAATTATCCCGAAAAGTAAAGCGCCTTTTTTCATAAAAATTACTCCTTTTGTTGCAAGAATACATTATTATATTAAATTTTAACTGATACTTAATTTATTTATATTATGATACCACATTTTGTAACGAAAGTCAACAGTTTTGGGTGAATTTTCTGATATTTTCTGTATAAAATAAAAGGCTTACTACGTCATTCAACGAAGTAAGCCTTAAATTAAACACAATACAATTCCATATCCCAAGCGGGAAGATACGGCGTTTCTCTGAGATACATTTTATAATCGGGACAAAGCGCGGCTATTTTAAGCGGCAGCGTGAAAATATCCTCGGTGCGGTGGTAAAGCGATATTATCAGCTTGGGGCGGCAGCTTTCGATGATTTTCCGGCAGCCGTCTATAGCCTTATCCTCGCAGCCCTCGGTATCGAATTTTATCACGGTGACTTCATCGTTTACCGTGTTGTCAAGGCTTTTCATATCGGTGAGCCTTACCGAGGACGCTTTCGGCGGCTGACCGGTGTAGGGAAGAAAGCGGGAATTTCTCCCTCCGTTTGCGATAAACGGCAGCTGCTCGTCTTTATCCCATGCGCCGGCGTTTATCGTGATAAGCCTGTCGCCCAGCGCGGCGTGGCGCTTTTTAAGTCTGTCAAGGCTTTTTGCGTCCGGCTCGAACGCGTATATTTTTTCAACTGCTTTGGCGGCGCTCAAAAACTCTTCGATAGTGTCGCCGTTGAACGCGCCGAGGTCGGCGTATATTTCACGGTCGGTGAGCTTTAACAGGGAATACGCCTCGCGTTTATCGGTCTGAAAAGGGAGCAGATCGTTTATCTCTCCGGTGATACGAAAGCTTATCCAGCCGTTATACAGCCTGCGGGAATGCTCGTCCGAAAGCATATCATACACCCGCTCCAGCTCCTTAGAATGAGCCAGCGCGTATTCTTTGTCAAACAGTCCGCCGCCCGTCACCGGAACGTCAGGAACATAAAGCTCCTGCTCGCGGGATATGCGCAGGATATTTTCCATTACCTCACGCCGCTGAGTGCCGAAGCAGAGCAGCACGATAAATTCCCCCAGCGCGGACTTTGTATCAGAGTAGCTTTTTACCTCGAATCCGGCAAAGCTGT
>CANRII010000028.1 GCA_947630685.1 uncultured Ruminiclostridium sp.
TAATTACCGAGCACAAGTTTCGCTCCGATTTTCAGCTTATCGACCGTCAAATCCATGCTCGCACCTCCCTTCGTTCATAAGGTTTAGTTAAAACGCATCCAGCATAAAGCCGAACGCATCTGCAAGAATCAGTTTCTTCAAAGGTTTTCCGTTCCAGAAGTTCATAAAGTTCGCAACACCATACGCACAGATGATACGAACCGTCGGGCACACAGACAGGGTGACATTACAAGCCGAGACAGGCGTTTCCTCTTTTGCCTCATCATGGGAGAAGTTCATTGAAGCGAGGAAATCCTTCTTCATCTTGTAGTCGCTCCAATCTGCCGCATAATGCTGCGCGATATCCATAGCTCTGCCGGACGCGTCCTGATGAACTGCTACCAGACAAGGTACGCCTCTGCCGATAGTATACTCGGAACGTACGGTGTGTCCCGGTCCTTTAGGCGCTATCATGATAACGTCAACGTCTGCGGGAGGAACTATCTGCTGGAAGTGGATATTAAAGCCGTGAGCGAACGCAATGGTCTTGCCTGCGGTAAGGTTCGGAGCGATGCTGTTCTTGTAAAGGTCAGCCTGCTTTTCATCGTTAATAAGTATCATGATGATGTCGGCGAGCTTTGAAGCTTCCTCGGCGGTGTATACCTTGAAGCCCGCAGCCTCTGCCTTTGCCCATGACTTAGAGCCGTTATACAAACCGATGATAACGTTTACTCCGCTGTCCTTAAGATTGAGCGCGTGTGCGTGTCCCTGGCTGCCGTAACCGATTATCGCAACGGTCTTTCCGTCAAGAAGTGACAGATTGCAGTCCTGCTGATGATAGAGTTTTGCCATTTTTAAGATCTCCTTTTTATTTTTCGGCAATGCCGTTTTATATTAAGTCGGGGTTCTAAAGCTTCATAGAAACTCCGCCTTTTTGCATAGCTATAGAACCGGTGCGCACTACCTCTTTTATGCCGTAGGGGCGCAGCAGCTCCTCAAAATTCTTTATCCTATCCACCGAATCGGAAAGCTCAAGCGTCATGGTGTTAGCCGTAATATCGGATATTTTCGCCTTGACTATCTCCGCAAGCGCTATCACCTCCGCACGCTGGGACGGCTGGCAGGCTATTTTTATAAGCACCAGCTCGCGGGTAAGCAGCTCGTGATTTTCAAAGTGCCTTACCTTGATAACGTCTATCAGCTTGTTGAGCTGTTTTTCTATCTGCTCCAGCGTATAATCCGTACCGTCGGCGATTATCGTAATTCTCGATATTTTTTCATCGTCGGTAACGCCTACCGCAAGGCTGTCGATATTGAACCCTCTGCGGGCAAACAGCCCCGCCACTCTGGCAAGCACGCCCGCGTGATTTTCAACAAGTACCGAAATCGTGTGTTTCATATATCTTCCTTTTTACAGTATCGTTTTCTCGTTTTCGTCTACCACTACCTCAATAAGATAGCTCTCCTTTGCCGCAAGCAAAGCGTCTATCGCCTGCTGAGCCTGTGAGATATCGGTAACTCTTGAGGCGGGTATGCCGTAAGCCTCCGCCAGCTTGATAAAGTCCGGGCTGCCGTCCAGCGCTACCGCTATCTGACGGTCGCCGTACATATTTGTCTGTACCTCCCGCACCATGCCGAGCCGGTTATTCACCATCACTATTATCTTGGAGAATATTCCGTGCTGCCGCATGGTCGCAAGCTCCATGAACTCCATCTGAAAGCTGCCGTCGCCGCATATCGCGATGACCTCGCTGTTCGGAGAAGCCGCCTTTGCTCCTACCGACGCGGGTACGGAATATCCCATAGTACCCATACCGCCGGAGGTAAGCAGTCTGCCGTTCTCAAGGTTTATGTTAGCGCAGGTCCAGATCTGGTTTTGTCCCACGTCGGCGCAGATGACCGTGCCGTCCGGCAGGCTTTTTCCGAGCATTCGGATAAACTCCTTGGGATTAACGCAGCCGTCCTTCGGCTTTACCGTCGGCTTGTCCTGCGACTCTTTTTCTCCGGTCAATTGCTGGAGCCATTCGTAATGGTCGTAATTCTCCACCTGCGTGAGCAGTACCGCAAGGATATTTTTAAGGTCGCCCACCACCGGGATATTTACCGATAAATTCTTTCCTATCTCCGCCGGATCGACGTCGATGTGTATTACCGTCGCACCCTCCAGCCGGTTTATCGCGGTGACCGCACGGTCGCCCACTCTCGCGCCGAGAAGTATCAGCAGATCGCAGTGATTTATCGCGTAATTCGCCGCGCGGCAGCCGTGCATTCCTATCATTCCGTAAAACAGCGGATGCGACGCGGGCATGGAGCTTAATCCCATCATGGTATTTACCACCGGGATATTCGCACGCTCGGCAAGCTCTCTCATAAGCCCTACCGCGTTCGCGGTGAAAAGTCCGCCGCCCGCGCATATCAGCGGACGCTCGCTCTTTGCGATAGCCGCGGCGGCGCGCTTTATCTGCAGCTTGTTGCCCTCAACGCTGGGCTTGTAGGAGCGTATATTTACAGTTTCGGGATACTCAAATTCTATCTCGGTCTTTTGTATGTCAAACGGAACGTCTATAAGCACCGGGCCGGGTCTGCCGCTGCCCGCGATGTAAAACGCGTTTTTGAACACCACCGCTATATCGTCGGCGTTCTTTACCAGATAGCTGTGCTTTACAAACGGCTCTGCCGCTCCGGTAATGTCCGCCTCCTGGAACACGTCGCGGCCTATCATCTCGCTGCTGACCTGTCCGGTTATCAGCACCATAGGTATGCTGTCCATGTACGCGGTAGCTATCGCCGTAATAAGATTGGTAGCGCCTGGCCCGGAGGTCGCCACCGCCACCGCAGGTCTTCCGGTCATGCGGGCGTATCCGCTGGCAGCATGTCCGGCGTTTACCTCATGGCGTACCAGCACATGATGTATCCCCGCATTGTATAATTCATCGTAAAACGGGCAGATAGCCGCTCCCGGATAACCGAACACCGTCGTTATGCCCTCTGCTTTCAGCGCCATAGCCATTGCCTGTGCCGCCGTCATCTTTTCCGCCGCCATGCGCTCACCCTTTCCTTAAGTTCTGTTTTTTATTACCTTTTATTATAACTCTATCTTATAAAAAAGTCAAGCACTGAAAGCGGCGGCGGTAAATTTGTTAAAATACAAAAAATTACAGTATGATATATAGCCAAAACAGGTTGAAAAACCGGGTCTGCCATGCTATAATTAATATATCAAGGAGGGGAAACTTATGAAAAAAACACGCATAACAGCCGCGCTTATCTGCGCCGCTGCGCTGATATCCTTTGCGACCGGCTGCCAACCGCAGAACACGGTGTCTGTACCGTCCTCTGACAGCAGTATCACCGAAGCTGCGCCGGAAAGCTCCGATAAGCCTGCGGAGGAAAGCTCGGAAAGCTCGTCTGATACGAACAGCTCGGAAATGGAACAATCCAAGGAGGAAACCGACTCTACCACGGTTACCACAACTGAAAAGCCTGCTACCACTACACAGAAGCCCGCTACCACTACTCAAAAGCCGGCTACCACTACACAAAAGCCCGCTACCACTACACAAAAGCCCTCGACTACCAAAAAGCCGGCGACCACCGCGCCGCTGCCCGAAATACCGGAGCTTACTAATTACTCTATCTCGAATCCCAAAGCGGACGCAAAGACCAAGAAGATATATTCCTATCTTTGCGAAAATTTTGGCAAGCAAATGCTCTCCTGTCAGCAGGAATCCACCTGGATGGGTTCGCCGGACTATGAGATGGATTATATCAAGCGTACCACCGGCAAGCTGCCCGCAATGCGCGGATTGGATTTCATGAACAACGATTTCGACGGGGTGGTATCCCGCGCGATAGAGTGGGATAAAAAGGGCGGCTTAGTCACCATTTGCTGGCATACCGGCGTACAGAGCAGCGGCTATCAGGAATCGCTGGACGACAAGCCGGATTACTCAAAGCTGCTCAAAGAGGGCACGGCGGAATACAAGCAGCTTATGAACAGCTGGGATAAGGCGGCAAAGGCATTGCAAAAATTGCAGGACGCGGGCGTTACCGTGCTGTGGCGGCCGTTCCATGAGTTTGACGGCGGATGGTTCTGGTGGGGCAAAGGCGGCGGCAGCAATTTCATCAAGCTGTGGCGGTTGATGTACGATAAATTCACCAACGAGTACAAGCTGAACAATCTTATCTGGGTGCTCGGCTATTCGGGTGAAGTCAAAAACGGCTGGTATCCCGGCGATGAATACTGCGACGTGATAGGCTCCGATACTTACGATAACACCACTAATAAGACCGCGTGGGCTCGTCTGCTGAAGGTGACTGACGCGGATAAACCCCTGGCGTTCCACGAATGCGGCAATATCCCGCAGGTGCTGCGCTTTCAAAAGGACGGCGCCGTCTGGTCGTGGTTCATGATATGGCATACCGATTACATTACCCAAAACAACGTCAAAAATCTTAAAAACGTCTATAACGACGATAAGGTGATAACGCTGGACGAGCTTCCTAAATTTTAGAAAAATACAAAAATATCCCGCTGCTTTTAACAGCGGGATCAGTTTTTACTTCGCTTTGTTTTTGTACTGTATACGATTGGATAAATGCGGGAACAAGAACACTCAGCTGCGGTAAATAATACGTTTGGCGGTCAGCCGACGTATGTATAGATTTGTCTGCACAGATAGATCACTGCACCCTATCGGAATTGTATTCAGTTTAACAGAAAAACGAAACTCGTTAGTACAGCTTACAGCTGCTCGTTTTGTTTTCTCTTCTCAAAGCAAGCGCTGCAATAAACGGGACGGTCGTCGCGCGGCTGGAACGGTATAATAGCCTCGCCGCCGCAGTCTGCGCAAACAGCGGTGAACTTTTCGCGCTTTCCGCCGTTCTTTCTTGCGTCACGGCATGCCTTGCATCTCTTAGGCTCGTTGGTAAAGCCGTTTTCCGCATAAAATTCCTGCTCTCCGGCGGTAAACACAAAGTCAGCCCCGCATTCCTTGCATTTTAATGTCTTGTCCTCATACATCGTAAAATACCTCAATTTTTCTCACGCATTGCGTGTATTTATTATAAAGCTCGCGCTTTATTTCCCCAAATTGCGCTTTATCTTGGCTTTTGCCCTTTGTAAAGCATTATCCACCGATTTTTCATCGGTGCCTAACCGCTCGGCGGCGCTTTTATATGAATAATGCCGCAAATACAGCCACAATACCTCAAATTCCCTCTCGGTGAGTATCTGCGACAGCTTTTCATACAGCTTGTTGTCCAGCTCTCTGTCTATGACGGTATCTTCGGTGGAGGCCGAACCGTCCACCAGCTTGTCAAAATCGAAGTCGTACTCCTTTGACATCTCGCCGCCCCGCGACAGCTTAGTGAGCGCGGTCTTTATGCTGTTGGAAACGCAGATGTCCGCAAAGGTCGCAAAGCTGGCGCCCTTTGACGCGTCATAGCGGCGTATCGCTTTGAGCAAGCCCAGCAGCCCCTCTGAAAACAGGTCGTCCGAGTCGGCATACGGGCAATTTTTCGCCATTACCCGCGCTTTTATCCGCACAGGCGTCATATAACGGCGCACAAGCTCTCTTTCGCTCCCGTCTATGTCGCTTATCGCAAGCTGTTCGTCCGTAAGACCGGAAAATTCAGCGACCTGCATATTTCCTCCGCGTGCTGCTTTTGAATAAGGGCTCTTCCCCTTGGTAAAAAATACCGCCGTTTTCAGCCGGTGACCGTGCGTCTTTCGTAATTTTTCCTGCCGGTAAGGAAAATATCTCCCCCGTGGCTGTCTATCGCCACTATCAGCGGGAATTTTTCAAAGCGCAGCCGCTTTACGCTTTCGCAGCCCAGCTCCTCAAAGGCTATCACTTCACATTCGGTGATGCACCGACAGGCAAGCGCGCCCGCGCCGCCTATCGCGCAAAAATACACCGCGCTGTTGCGAACCATCGCGTCTTTGACCTGCTGTGAACGCTCGCCCTTGCCTATCATCGCGGCAAGACCTCTGTCCAGCAAGGTCGGCGCGTAAACGTCCATGCGCCCGGAGGTGGTAGGCCCGCAGGAGCCTATTACCATTCCCTCTTTAGCGGCGGTAGGACCGGCGTAATATATAGCCGCGCCTTTAAGTTCAAACGGTAATGTGCCGTTGTTTTCTATTATCTGCACCAATCGCTTATGCGCGGCGTCCCTTGCGGTGTACACTATGCCGGACAATTCCACCTTGTCCCCGGCGTTAAGCGTGGGAGCAGCCTGCGCGATAGCGCTTGTATCTAGCTCAATAACACCCATATTTATTATAAGTCGAAGAAGCCGACGTTGTCGCTGCTCATCTCGTCGTTATCGTCGTCGTCAGCGCCGCCCTGCATCAGCTTGAAATCCCATGACGGATCGTATACCGCGGTATTGCCGTTCATCTCGTCGTTAGTGGACATAGAGGGCAGCGTAGGCTCCGGCTCTGCGGGCGCTTTATTCTCCGACGGAGGCGGGTCTAACGTTACGCCGTTGAGCTGCGCTTCAAGCTCTTTCCACGGGTCGTTTTCGTTATTATTCTTTCTCGCAACGCCCATGTCTCTGCTCTCGTTCAATCTTTCAACATGATTGAATATATCGTTGTTCGGTTGATCGACCTGTATTGCAGAAGGCTTTTCCGCAAGCAAAGAAGCAAAATCATTATCCGATATAGCCGCCGCAGGCTCTTCACGGACGGGTTCTACAGCAGTCTTTACGGGTTCTGCCGCGGGCGCGTCCGCTAACAATGACGAAAAATCATCTGCGGTGACGGTCGGCTGTGCGTCCGTAGTTCCGGATACGACCGGGGACGGATCGGCCAGCAGCGACGCAAAATCATCGTCTACTACCGCCGTCTGATTAACGGGGTTTTCCTCCTGCTTAGGAGCGGGAGCCGCGAGCAGATCGGCAAAATCATCCGCCGTTACCATCGGAGCGGGTTTTTCTTCAACAGGCTTTGCCTCCGGCTCTGCGAGCAAGTCTGCGAAATCCTCAACCACCGGCGCAGGAGCGGGTTTCTCTTCAACAGGCTTTGCCTCCGGCTCTGCGAGCAAGTCTGCGAAATCCTCAACCGCAGGCGCAGGAGCGGGTTTCTCCTCAACAGGCTTTGCCTCGGGCTCTGCGAGCAGGTCTGCGAAATCCTCTACCGCCGGCGCAGGAGCTGGCTTTTCCTCAACAGGCTTTGCCTCGGGCTCTGCGAGCAGGTCGGCGAAATCCTCTACCACCGGCGCAGGAGCGGGTTTTTCTTCAACAGGTTTTTCTTCCGGCTCTGCGAGCAGGTCTGCGAAATCCTCAACTGCTGCCGCCGCGGGAGCGGGCTTTTTCTCAACAGGTTTTTCTTCCGGCTCTGCGAGCAAGTCTGCGAAATCCTCTACTGCGGCCGGTTCGGGTTTTTCCTCTACAGGCTCGGGAACCGGTGCGGCGCTTTTCTTTTCTGTTTCCGCGTTGTTAAGCAATGCGTCAAAATCAACGCCTGACGGTGCGGGTGCCGCCGATGCGGGCGCGGGTGCCGCCTCTCCTATATCCGCATTAAGGTCTATATCGTTTTCAAAATCCTCGTTCGCCGACTGTTCGGGAAGATCAAGCTCCAGCTTAAAATCATACGGCTCTACCGTCATCGGCTGATAATTTTCTATCAGCGCGGAATCGAATGCGGCAAGCGCTGCCACAGATCCCTTTGCGGCGACAACAGCTTCGCTCTCGGCGAGCTTTTTCTCCTTAGCCTCGGTGACCGCCTGTTCTACATTAGCGGCCTGCTTTGCGTCCTCAACGGAGGCTTTTACTATATCTTCGAGCTTTCCGGTTATATCCGCGCAAAGCGCCTCCATCACCGCGTCGATGTCGACCGCGGGAGCTATCTGCTCGGACTCCGCGTTTATCTCGGACGCGCGCTTGTCAAGCTCTTCGGTAAGCGTGTTCTTGTAACCGTCCGCCGCGCTGACAACGGTAGCCGCGTACAGCTTTGCGGCGTCTACTATCTCGGCCGCCTTCTTCTGTGCGTCCTCTATCATGGCGTTAGCGTCGGAAGTGGTCTTGGCGCTTATCTCGTCAAGCTGCTCTTTACGCACGGTGCCGGCGTTTTCCCTAGCCTCGCGCAGCTTTTGCTCCATAGCGGTCTTATATTCCTGTACGGAGGTCTTGTACTGCTCTACCTCTGCCTTATAATTCTCAATGTCCTGCTTGTACTTTTCGTTATCGGCGATATACTGCTCGGTACTTGTGCGGTACTGCTCCATCTCGGTCCTGTATTTTTCGCTTGCGGACTTGTATGCGTCGAACTCGTCGGTGACGCGGCCGCATTCCGCCTTGTACAGCTGAAGATCCTCGGAGCATTTTTTAAGCTCTATTTTGCATTTATCCAGCTCTGCGGTATCGGTGACCGGGCTGTTTTTGAGCGTTTCGTTCTCTTTTCTTAGATCCGCGTTATCCGCGCGCAGCGAAGCCATGTCCTTTTCAAGCTGAGCCGCCTTGCGCTCCGCCTCAAAGACCTGCTTGCGGTTTTCGGCTATCTGATTGTCGAGATCCGCCTTTTTAGCCTCTATATCGGCATAAAGGTCCTCCGGAGGCGCAGCCTCCTGCAGCTTCTGAATCTCCTGCTTAAGGTTCTCGTTCTCTTCCTTTAACGCTTTGGAAGTCTTGTTATGGTTTACTATGTAAGCCATTACCTCGCCTTTATCAAAGCCGAAAGGCACTGTTTTGAACTCGCCGTTTTCAGACGCTTGCTGTTTCTTCTGATCCGCCATCAGTAATACCCCCTACTGAAATAATAACGCACCCCGTGCCATGAACGCGACCGTAAAATACGCTCAAGGCGGGGGTCATCTGCGCTTGGTTATAATTTATTATAACAAATTTTTTTACCAAATTCAATAGTTTATTGACTATATTTTATAAATTTTATAAAAATTTTTAATTGATTTGGGCTTTTCGGCGAAATATTTTCACCGGGTCGTCAAAAAAACGCATGATTTAAGCAGAAAAAAACATATTTATTAAAAAAATCCGGTTTTTAGGTTAAAACCTACTTGTATTTTCCCGCAAAATAGTGTATAATATATTGGAATAAACGTTCAATTTACATAAAGAAACGAAAGGACGATTTTATATGATCGACAAAACAATGCCGTTTTCGATAAAGGACGAACGCGAAAACGAAATGAAAGAGATACTCGGCACGGTATACGCGGCATTAAAGGAAAAGGGCTACAACCCGATAAATCAGTTGGTAGGCTATATCCTGTCAGAGGACCCGACCTACATAACCACCTTCAACAACGCCCGCAGCCTTATCCGACACATCGACCGCGACGAGCTGCTGCAGGTAATGGTAAAGCATTACCTTGAATCCTGATTTTCTCATTTTTTGTAATTTATCACAACGAATAATAAACGCCCCTTTTCAGACACTAGTGAAAAGGGGTGATTTTTTGTTAAGAAAGCTAAAGCTGCGTCCGCTGGCGGTAATATCCGCGCTCTTCCTTTGCGTAACGGCGTTCGCAGATGAAAAGATCGGCTACGGACAGGGAGTTTTAACAGACGAAAACAACCGTCCTACAGGCGCGATACAGGCGCAGGAGCAGTACGGAGAGCTTAGCGCAAGATTCATCGGAGAAAACGGGGACAAGCATATATATCTCACCTTTGACGAGGGGTATGAAAACGGCTGCACCTCCGATATACTGGATATTCTCAAAGCAAAAGGCGTGTCGGCGGTATTTTATATAACCTATGATTACGCAAAAAGCAATCCCGAGCTTGTGCAAAGAATGGTAAACGAGGGGCATACCGTGGGAAATCACACCTATTCCCACCCGAGCCTGCCGGACTGCACCGACAGCGAGTTTTTTGAAGAAGTGATAAGGCTGGAGCAGTATGTGTATGACAATTTCGGGGTGCGCACCCGCACATTACGGCCACCGATGGGAGAATTTTCCCCGCGCACGCTGAAATTAGCAAAACAGCTCGGCTATGAAACGGTGTTCTGGTCGTTTGCCTACGCGGATTGGCGCACCGATGACCAGCCCTCTCCCGCCGACGCGTACAAGCGGATAACCTCGGCGACGCATGACGGCGCGATATACCTGCTACACGCGGTCAGCAAGACAAACACCGCCATACTCGGCGACGTGATAGACTACTGGCGTGCAAGGGGTTATACCGTGACCGCTCTCGGTTAGATACAAAAACAGCGCAGCCGTTTGACTGCGCTGTAGGTTTTTAATCCTGAGTTATATGATGTACTCCGGTTTCGTCGATATGGACCTTGCCGCCCTCTCTTAAATAGAACCTGCGCACCATCTGTTTGAGTTCCTGCGCCTGTGCGGAGGTAAGCGCGCTTGCCGAGGCGCTTTCCTGTGCGGTAGCGGCGTTGTTCTGCACTACGGCGGCTATCTGGTCTATGCTGGACAATACGTCCTCAATAGTAGCCGTCTGCTCGGCGGAGGACGCGGATATTCCCATCAGCAGGCTGTTGGCGTTATCGAATTTATCCATGACGTCCTGTATGGTAGACGCGGTGGAATCCGCGAGCGCGGTGCCGTTCGCTACCGCCGCGATAGACGCGCTGATAAGCTCGTTGGTGCTTTGCGCGGCCTCTGCGGATTTGCTTGCAAGGTTTCTCACCTCGTCCGCGACTACCGCAAAGCCCTTGCCGGCTTCTCCCGCTCTTGCCGCTTCGACGGCGGCGTTGAGCGCGAGGATATTCGTCTGGAACGCTATGGTATCTATCGTGTTTATTATCTTTTCTATCTCGTTGGATTTTTCTTCTATCTGTTCCATAGCGGCAAGCAGATTCTTCATTTCCTCGTTGCCGCGCCTTAACTCCTCGGTGGTGCTGTCGGAGATCATGCTGGCGCTCTTGGCGTTTTCGGCGTTGCGGTGTACCCTGTCGGAAATATCATGTATCGACTCGGACAGCTCGCGTATCGCCGCCTCCTGCTCGGAGGTTCCCTCCGCTAAAGCCTGCGCGCCGGAGGACACCTGCTCGGACGCGTCCGCTACCATGGTACCGACCTTTCTTATATTAGAGAAGAACGAATTAAGGTCGCTAAGTATCGCTTCAAACGCCGATTTTATCGGGATAAATTCTCCCTTGTACTCATAATCGACGGTAAAGCTGATATTTCCGTAGGACATCTGAGTAAGCAGATAGCAAAGCTCCTCCGCCATGTGCTTTATATAAGCCTTAGAGGAAAGCAGCGCGTCTTTAAGCTCGCCCACGTCGTCGTTGCCGGTATTGAGCTCTAGCTCTGCCGATAAATTGCCCTCGGAGAAATTATACAGCTCCTTGGTTATGCTCTGTATCGGCGCTGCGATAGCTTTGCGGGTGAATATCAGCAAAAACGCCGCGGCTAAAGCTCCCAGAAGCGATAATATCCCCGCCGCGAGAGGTATGGCGATACTGCCGCCGTTTTTCAAGGTGTTCAATATCCATAATACGCAAAGCACCAGACAGCCCAAAGCCGTAACGGCGCAGATAATGCACATCACCGCATTTATAAACGAGCGGCTGTTCAGCTTTTTCTTTATCGCGTCAATAATCTTTTTCATAAGCGCGCCCCTATCGCAAGAAAATGGTAACGAATACGTCACTTAACATGTGACGATATACAAATTCTGATATAATTTTATCATAATCGAACGATAAAGTCAATCGCTAATTAACGTTTTTTCTCTATTCGGTGTAAGTGTATTCTTCCGGGCTTGAGTAAAACATATCGAACAGTATCCCGCGCGCCTCCTGCTGTTTATCCTCGGGGATATACAGCATAAAAGAATTAATATTCGTGCTTGCGCTGTCCGACGCTATGACTGATACCATCGGCTCGGAGTTTTCGTTTTTGTCCGCTTCCTCATAAGAGGAATACAGTTTTACAAAGGAGAACAGCTTTTCCGTCTGCTCGGTGCCGTCGGGGAATACCGGATACTGATCGTATCCGTTGCCTCCTTCGTCTAAAAAACTGAAGAATACCTCTTTTTGGTAAGCGCCGCCGTTATCCGCCAGCTTTTTAACGGCGGAAAGGGTATTCTCGTAGCTCTCCCTGATAACGACGCTTACCGAACCGTAAGAGTAGCCGGAGCTTTCTACGCTCGGTCTTAACTCTGCGCTTCCCTCGAAAATACGATCGCCTGACAACGCGGACAGCTCGAAAAAGCCCACTATCGGCGTTTCGTCGTCAAAATGCTGTTCGATGTCGCTTTGCAGCGCTACAAGCAGCTCGTTTACAGATTCCGTATTATCTATCGACCTGCCTATTATTCCCAGCGACGGGACGAATATCCCTTCTATGCGGCTTCTGCGCTGCATTGCGCTGTCCAGCATCATATCAAGGACGAATTTTGAACGTACAAATTGCTTGTAATCAAAGCCCACCCCTCTGATAACGCGGCGTCTGCCGTTTTCGTAGTTGAACATCATATTCGCCGGATCCTGTTTCTCGGTGGAAAACATGCCTCCGTTATAGACAGCTTCCAGCTCTTCCGGCGTATCAAAAATCATATTGAGATAACCCTCCGTACCCCAGTAGTTTATGACCGCGCTGCTAAGTCCCTGTCTGTCGGGAAGCGGTGCGATATGAGGATTTAAGCCCATGCCGTTCGTCGCCGTCAGCACTTCGACTATTATAAAGCTGCCCAGCGCCGTCGCAAAATATTTTATCGCGCTTTTCCAAAGCTTTTTGAATCCTCGGTAGTGTATTACCTCCAGTATCAAAAGCGGTACTATCGTAAACAATATCGAGGTGAACAGCACGGAGTAGTTTCTGCTGTCGGGTATGAAATTCATAAATCCGAAGAAGAACACCACGGCAAGCAGCAATACGGATATCACATGATATACCGAGTTGTAGGCGAACTGCTCTCCCACCTTTTCGGCGCCCCGCTTAGTAGCGAGATGATACGAACCTATTAACGCCGCCGCAAGTATCAATACAACGATGACGGCGCAGACCGGCTCGGTGATAGTTGCGCGCAATGTGCATACATCGGCTGTAAACGTGCCTATCGGCGGCACGCACCTTAACACGGTGAAGATATATTCCTCGGGGTTCTGACCGAAGGAGCGCTGAAGTATACTCATGATCACCAGCAGCGCAAACAGCGGTATCAGCACCAAAAACAAAAACGAGAACAATACCGAGCCGGAAAAGTTGCCGCAGCTTACCGTTATCAGCGTAGAGAATATATAAACTCCCAAATAGAAAACGATAAGCGCGAGCACCATCGCCGCAAGATACGACGAGGCTCTGTTTGGGTCTATAAAAGCCTTCTCCTGTACAAATCCGTCATACAATGCCGGAATAAACGCCAGCGAGCTTAACGCGCATATTATAAACGGCAGCAGTCCGGCGGTAAGTCCCGCTAAAAAATCTGCCCAGAACCTTTGCCCGACGGTAAGCGGCAAAGCGCCGTACAGGTCCGCCATATCCTTGCGGTTGTGATAATTAAAGGTCATAGGCACGATAAGCACCGTTATGAAAAACAATATCGCAAAGGACGCGACGGCTATCACAAGACCGAACTGGAACATCTGCCACGCTAACGGGTCCGAGTCGTAAGACAAGCTGCCGGTCAGCTGATCGACCACAGGCTTTAGCGTCGGGATCATCGTACCGAAAAACACCGGCAGAGAAAGCAGACTGAATATTATGCTCAATATAAAAGGGATCTTAAGCAGCTTGAATCTGTAAAAATAATATGACAGGAAAAAGCTGTTTTTTGTGTTGTCTGCTGAAATTGCTGTCGTCATATTATCCCTCCTCAACAGCGGTATAAGCGAAAGTATCCTCGTATACATATACATCGTCGCTCGCGGTCTTTTCTTTCAAAAGCCGTATCACCGTTTCCTCATATTCCGGCTTTACCGCAAGCGGCGGTTCGTGCACATTCAGATAATCTATCGTTACACGAGCGCCCGTTCTGTCGGGTTCGGGCGTAACATACAGATACGTGAATATCTCCCGCGCAAGCTCATCTTCCCGCTCGTTATCCTCGTAAAGGGTGTATGAAGCGTCATCCGTCGCAATATTCATCACCTCATAGCCGCCAAACGAATCGACGGGATGAGCGTCGGTACCCAGCGTGTCTATGAATTTAAGCGTTTCGGTATATTTATCGGTGATAAGCACATTGCCGCTGAATCTGAAATAATGCTTCAAAGCGTCGTGATCCGGGCGTATATCAAGCGGGACATATCCTATATAGTCGCCGCCGTCATCAGCGGTTTTTGAGTCCTTTATCAACGCTTCGCGCAGCGCCTTTTGGTCACCGCTGCGGTAAATATCAGCATACGGCAGACCCTTTGACAAAGCGCAGACGTTTTCGCTTGAGATCGCCATGACGTTTGCATCCTGACTAAGCACCGCGCTAATACCGCCCAACTCCTCAAAAAGCTCGTTTGCCTCGGCGTCGCCGTCTTGCTTAAGAGGATAAGCACGGCTTATATATTCGCCGTTGTTCAGCACATAGTTAAACTCGATACGCGATATGCCGCTGTCGGCGTCAAAATCTGTCGCGGGAGGTATCACTCTGCCGTGGCACTCGGTTATCCGCTGTATCTCCTCATCGACAGCGGTAAGCATTTCAAACGAATTATCGCCGAAATAGATAACGTTAGCGTATTCCACATCGGCGACGGCAGGCACATAATACGCCACGCCGAACCCTCCGCACAAGGCCAGCAGAAAATACAGCCCTACCGAGCCCGCCGCTGCGGCGATATATTTTATAAAACTGCGCCACAGCACCGCAAACGAGCGGTAATGCGCCAGCTCCAGAAACATCAGCGGTATCAGCGTCCCCACCAGCGCAAGCGCTGTAATAGCGCCGTTGTATTGCGTCATATGGTTTTCAAAAAACATCAGCAGCAACAGCTCGAACACCGTTATCAGCAGCATTACGGTTATCACATGATATACCGCGTTATACGCAAACTGCTTTCCGGTGCGCTCCGCCGGACGGCGTTTTGCGAGAAAATACGTCCCCAGCATAAACAGCGCCGTAATTACCGCCGCTATAACAAGCTCCGCCGCCCCGATGTAATACTGAACGATAAAGCTGATAGCGGTCCCTATAGGAGGTATGACTCTCAGCGCCGTCAGCATCATCTGACCGATATCCACGCCTTGACAGCGGGAATATATTATCATCGCGGATAAAGCCGTCAGCGCGGCCAACGCTCCCATAAGCAGCAGCGAAAACAATATAGAGCTTGCAAATTTTCCGCAACATACCGTCATGAACGCCGAAAAAACATACACCGCGGAAAAGCATATCAATCCGAGAAAATATGTGCCTATCGGATCGTTCAGCATATCAACGTCCCATATCAAAAACACGGTGGGCAATCCGCATATCGCAAACGGCACTATCCCTATAAAATAGCCGGACAGCCAGTCCGCCCAAAAGCGCTGCGATACGGTAAGCGGCAAAGCGCCGTACATATCCACGGTATCGCGCTTATTATAATAGGAAAAGTTCACCGCCGGAGTGATAAGAAACAACGCGAACAGTATCACAAAGGACACCAAACACATTACCGCGCCGAAGAACACCATCTGATAAAGAAAATCGTAGGTGCCGACGTCTTCGCCTCTTTTTCTCATCATCCAGAAGATGATCGCGGGTATCGGCATCGCCGTTATGCTGAATATGATAGAGAATATCAGATGTATCTTAAGAGAGCTTAATTTATAAAGAAAATATTTTCCGAAACAGCCTTTATCGGTCGATACCGTCGAAGTCATAGCCGCGTACCTCCATTTCGTAAATAAATATCTCCTCAAGGCTAAGCGGCATAACGTCGCAGAAAAACGCGCCGTTGCGGCTTATCTGCTCCGCGGCCTGCTCCCTGTCGCCTCTTACGATAAGATTTACCACGCTGCCGGTCTGCTGTACATGCAGTATATCAAGCTCCGGGAAATCCGCCGGACTGAATTCGCCCTCGAAGGAGGTCTGTATCTTGCAAAGGTCGCCCTTTACGTCGTCCAGCTCGCGGTTGAATACCAGCGTACCCTTGTGCATAAGCGCCGCCGTATCGCAAAATTCTTCTATTTCTTTAAGATTGTGGGAGGATATGACCACGGTAGTGCCGTTTTCAACCATATCGTCTATCATCATGCGCTTTACGATAACGCGCATGGTCGGATCCAGCCCGTCGAACGCCTCGTCAAACAGCAGATAATCGCATCCGCTGGACAACGCGCACATTACCGCCGCCTGACGGCGCATACCCTTTGAAAACGCCGCCAGCTTTTTATCGACCGGCAGCTTCAGCACCTCCAGCAGCTTTTTGAATTTTTCCTCGCTGTATTTCGGGTAAAAGGTTTTGACAAGAGTTTTCATATTGTTTATAGTCATGTTGTTGAATTGCGAGGTCTCGTCGTTTACAAAATAGATATTCTGCTTTAGCTGTACGTTGTTATAAACCGCCCTGTCGTCGATAGTTATACGTCCTCTGTCCTGACGATATATCCCCGCTATCAGCCGCAGCAGGGTGGATTTTCCCGCACCGTTCGAGCCGAGCAGACCCATAGCCGAGCCGTCCTTTATATCAAGAGAAAAGTTATCCAATGCGGTGAATCCGTCAAAAGTTTTGCTTACATTTTCGATCTGTATCATTTTTGTATCGCTTCCTTCCGTTAGTAGAAAATATTACTTATCCTTGCAGGTGCTTCGGACTATCTGCGTCAGCTCGTCGGCGTTAAGCCCGCGCTTTAACGCGTCGTTCACCGCTTCGGTAAAATTCTTCGCCGCAAGCGCCTTGCAGCTTTCGATGTAATTTTCCCTCGGTGAAACATAGCTCCCCTTAGACGGTATAGAATAGATAAGCCCGCGCTGCTCTAACAGTTGATAGGTCTTCTGCACCGTGTTCGGGTTAAGCGCAAATTGCTTTGCTACCTCTCTGACCGTCGGCAGCCGTTCGTCCGTTTCCATCTCGCCGCTGATTATAAGCTCGGTTATCCTCGCCTCCAGCTGCTCGTAGATCGGTATGCCGCCCCTGATCCTCATTGAAAACAAGCTCTCACTCCCTTTCTGTAAAAAACAACTGTATTATTTCGATTAATACAATTATAGCACCGCCTTTTTATTTTGTCAATAGAAAAAACGAAAAAATTATCGCCCCCAAAGCAAGGGGGCGATACAATGAAATTTTTGAATGATCATCAGGTATCCAGTTTAAGCTCCGCAAGCTCGACGGTAAGCGTCTTTTCGCTTATATTGCCGATATTGCTTGCTCTGAGCACTTTAAGCTCTACCGTGTCGCCGATGTTGTGGTTTGCTGTTTCGGTTTGGATGACCTCCATAGAGGTGACATCGATACCGTTTATCTCAATTATCACGTCGCCGACTCTCAGCCCGCTCTTTGCGACCGGCATGCTCTCATCAATATAGGAAACTCGCAGACCGTTTGACGGATAGCCGTACATATAAGCGGCATAGTCGCCTAACATCTCGCCGTTTATTCCAAGACCCGGACGGTTGGAAACATAGCCGAGCGACATAAGGTCCTCAATTATCGGCTTAGCCTCGTTTATGGTTATCGCAAAGCCGATATTCTCGACCGCGGAACCGTCTACGGCGTAAGATATCTTATAATCTATTATGCCTATAACGTTACCGTACATATCGAACAGTCCGCCGCCGCTGTTGCCGCCGTTTACCGCCGCGTCTATCTGTATGGATTTGCAGCTGTATGCGCTGCCGGTAGCGGAACCGCGCTGAAGTCCGGAAACGATGCCCTTAGTAAGCGTACTTGCAAGAGAATTATTTACGGGATTTCCTATAACACAGATGTCCTGCCCTACTCTTACCGCGTCGGAATTGCCGAGCTTAGCGTAATCGAACGGCTCGTCGCGGGTTATTTTTATCACCGCAAGGTCGCTCGCGGAATCCGCGCCTATTACCTCGGCCTGGTATTCATGTGAGGAATCGGAATCGTAAGAATCAAATATAACCGCCGTCATCTTAGCCGCGCCGCTTACCACATGCGCGTTAGTGATGATATATCCGTCGGAGGTGAATACCACGCCGCTTGCAAGAGCGCTCTTTACCGGCTCGTCGTAGCCTTGAACGTTTGTGTATTTATATACCACCGCGACGGTAGTCCTTACCTTAGCGTAAAGCTCGGATGCGGAAAGCAGCTGTTCGTTGCTGGTGTCGCCTATCTTATCCTGATCCAGCGGCTGCGCGGTCGCGGGAGAGCTTTCCAGCTGCGGCACGCTGTTGGTAGTATTTACGTTTTCGGGTGCGGAGGATTCGGTTATCGACGAATTAGGCAGCTCAAAGCGTCCCGTGCCTACCCCGTTCGCAAGCAGCGAACCGGCAAAGCCTCCGCCGAGCCCTACCACCAGCGCGGCGGCGATAACTCCCGCCACAAGTCCGGTGCGCCTTTTTCCTTTATCCTTCTTTTCCTTTACCTTCTTTTCCTTTATCTTTTTAACAGGCTCGTCATACGGAGCGCTGCGCCAGCTGTTGTATCCGGTCTGAGGTTCGGTATAATAATATCCGGACTGATACGTTCCGCTTGTCGGCTGAGTCGGCCTCTCTGTTTGAGGCTGCTGAACGGGCTGCTCTGTCTGAGCCTGCTGTATCGGCTGTTCTGTCTGAGCCTGCTGCTCGGTCTGAGTCTGCTGCGGCTCGTTTATGTTTTCGTTGTTCTGATATTCCGTAAATTCATTTTCTGACATATTCTATCGTCCTTTCTTACAAATACAGGGAATAAGCTTTCCGGCCTTTCACCGGTTTACGATTACAGTATAACCGTCTATTGTGAAAATATCGTGACGCGTTGTTGTTTTTTGAGAAAAAGAATTTCTACATATGCGCCGCCGCTTTACCCGCCGCATAAGCGGTGGAAAAGGCTATCTGCAAATTATACCCGCCGGTGTACGCCGCGCAGTCTATTATCTCCCCCGCAAAATACAGTCCCTTTATCAGCTTGGACTCCATGGTGGAGGGATTTATCTCCTTTACCGATACGCCGCCGTCGGTTATCACCGCTTCTTCTATCGGACGCAAAGCTTTCACCGTAAGCGAAAGACCCTTTAACACCGTGAGCAATGCGCGGCGCATATCCTTTGTGACGGAATTTACCTTTTCTTTGCCGTCCAGCCCCGCGCGGATAAGCACCTGCGGTATCATCGCCTGCGGCAGCAGCTTTCTAAGCACGTTTGAGATCTGACGGTTCGGCTCTTCCGAAAAATCCCTTAATATCCTGTTGTCCAGCGTTTTTTCGTCCAGCGCGGGCTTTAAGTCTATCGAGAATTTACAGCCGTCCTCTCTTATAAAAGCGGAGGCGGACAGTACCAGCGGCCCGCTCACTCCGAAATGGGTGAACAGCAGCTCCCCCTGCTCGGAAAAAAGCGTTTTTCCGCTCGGCGAAAATAACGTGAGCCTTACGTTTTTAAGCGTCAGTCCCGAAAGCGGCGAGCAGTCCTCTATAGTTTCCACCGGAACCAGCATAGCTTTAGGCGTTATTATAGTATGCCCGAGCCTTGCCGCCATTTTATAGCCGTCCCCGTCCGAGCCGGTAGCGGGATAGGACATACCTCCGGTAGCGAGTATCACGCTCTTTGCGCCGCAGCCTTCTCCCCCGCCGAATACCGATACCGCCGCGCCGTCTTTAACTTCTATCCTTTCGGCGCGGCATTGTATCAGCTTTACTCCCAGCCTGTCAAGCTCGGCTTTAAGCGCGTTCACTATGTCCGCCGCTTTGTCCGATACCGGGAATACGCGGTTGCCGCGCTCGGTCTTAAGCGGCACGCCCAGCCTTTTTTCAAAAAATTCCATCGTATCGTAAGCTGAAAACCCCGCCAGCGCGCCGTACAGAAATCGGCTGTTGGTAGGGATATTGCGCAGTATATTCTCGTTGTCGCTGTTGTTGGTGAGATTGCACCTGCCCTTGCCGGTTATGCCGAGCTTTCTGCCGGGACGTCCGCGCTCAAGGCATATCACCTGCGCGCCGTTATCCGCGGCGGTGATAGCGGACATCATGCCCGCCGCTCCTGCTCCGATAACTATAACGTCCGCTCTCATAGATCCTTTTTGTAGACCTCGTGCTCCTCCCACAGCTTTTCCAGCTTGGCGAAGCTCTGTTCTATATTTTCCTTTTTCTTAGCTCCGAGCGCCACTATCATCGCATTTAGCAAGCTCAGCGGAGCTACCAGAGAATCGGCAAAGCTCGCCATGTCGCTGCGCGCTATCAGCAATTGATCCGCATACTGCGCCAGCGGAGAGGACGCGCTGTCGGTTATCGCCACTATATTGGCGCCGCATTCCTTTGCGTAAGCGGTAGCGCTTATCGTACTCTGGGAATAGCGCGGGAAAGACAGCGCGATAAACACGTCGTCGGACGTCATGTTGATTATCTGCTGATAAATACCGCTGGTGTTTATCGCCTGCACGAAATGTATGTTATCGAATATCAGCTGAAAGTTGTAATCCAGAAATCTCGCGAGGATATTCGCGCTCATAACGCCGAGTATGTATATTCTCCTTGCGCCGCATATCTTCTCGATGGCCTCGTCGAATTTAGCGGTGTCCACCTCGTCCATCGTCCGCTTTATACGGTCGATATCCTGGGAAAGGATATTTTTCAGCACGCTGCCGCTGCCTATGCGGTCGTTGGTGATATTTATTCGCTGTACCGCGGTAAGCCGGTTTTTTATCAAAGCCTGAAGGTCCTTCTGCAATTCGGGATAACCCTCATATCCGAGCTCGTTGGCAAACCTCACCACGGTGGATTCGCTTACGTTTACCGCGTTGCCGAGCTTAAGCGCGGTCATGTACGCCGCCTTTTCATAGCTGTTAAGTATATAGTCCGCTATCAGCTTCTGGCTTTTGGAAAAGCCGCTCATTCCATCCTCAATACGCTGCAACAGATCTTCCTGCATTATTTAGACCCCCAAAATTTTTTTACGGCTATTATTTTACTACATTTCCGAGAATTTTGCAATATATTTTTGAGAACTTTCAAAAATTAATTCCCGTCATCAGTTTCGCCATCGCCTCGGCGGCGCCCGTATTACCGCCGCCCGATACCCCCGCAGCCTCGGCGTTAAGCCCCACGGCGTAACGCTCCATAGATACGCTGCCAGCAGTACATTCCGACACCGCGGTGAATTTTACTCCCCTTGCCGCCGCCATTTTTATGTACGGCAGGATATGCGACGGTATCCCGCCGCTGCCGTAGCATTCCAATACTATGCCTTTATATCCCTTATCGGCAAGGAACGTTATCATCTCCCCGTCAAAACCCGGACACAGCTTTAATACAGTTACCTTTTCGCAGGAGATAGGGCGAAAACGATACTCCCCTCCGCGAGGCTCTTTATAAAATACCGCCCTGCCGTCCTTTATGAAGCCTAATTCTCCTCTGCGGGAGCGAAACGCGTCAAATCCCTCGCAGTCGGCTTTATAGATATCGCCGCCGCAAAAAATTTTCCCGCAAAATACCGCCGTCACTGCCCTTATCCCGCTGAGCGCGACCGCAAAAGCGTCCTTAAGATTTTTCGGCGCGTCGGAGCCGTCCGCAAAAAACGGCAGCTGCGAGCCTGTCAGCACTACCGGCGCCGGCGGAGCCTGTAGCATAGCGGAAAGTACAGCCGCGGTATATCCCATAGTGTCCGTGCCGTGAGTGATGATTATTCCGTCAAGATCCGAAAACGCCCTGTCCGCCTCTTTAGCAAGCAAAGCCTGATCCGCGGGCGTAATATCGCTGCTGTCCTTATTCATGACTACCCGCACGCTGACGTTATTATCGATACCGCAAAACTTCAGCATACGCTTCGCCTGTTCCTCCGAGCTTTCGGGGGCAAGCCCCTTTTCCCCCGGCGGGCAGGAAAACGTGCCGCCGGTCAGCAGCCAAAGCAGTTTTTTCTCACTCATAGCTATTCCTCGCTTTCAAGATAAGTATACCATATTTTCGCAAAGTAATCCATAAAAATTTTCAAAAAAACTCACAATACGCTTGAAAACGCCGGATATATGAGTTATACTCTAATAAAGAAAACCGTATAAGCAAAAAGGAGAGAACATTTATGGAAAAAATAACAGGCATGCTCCCGCCGATGGGGTGGAACTCCTGGAACACCTTTACCTGGGAGATAAGCGACCGGCTGATCCGCGAAAGCGCCGACGCCATGATAAGCGAGGGGCTTAAGGACGCGGGGTACGAATATATCGTGATAGACGACTGCTGGAGCGAAAAGCAGCGCGATAAAGACGGCAGGCTGTCGCCCGACCCGCACAAATTCCCAAACGGGATAAAAGCCGTCGCCGACTATGTCCATTCAAAGGGGATTAAACTCGGCATATACTCCTGCGCCGGCACGCACACCTGCGCGGGCCAT
>CANRII010000029.1 GCA_947630685.1 uncultured Ruminiclostridium sp.
CTCTCTGGTTCGCTGCTTACCGGAGGAATGCTGCTCTCGGGCTCGCTGCTTACCGGAGGAATACTGCTCTCGGGCTCGCTGCTTACAGGAGGAACGCTGCTCTCGGGCTCGCTTGTCTGAGGTTCATTATATACATTAACAAACAGGAACTCGGTATCGCCGCTAAGCTGAGCATTGAGCTTACCATTGCCGTCGTCGGTTACCGTTACATTAAAGCTGTAAGACTTATCATCATAGGTGATATTTTTGTCAGAGCCCTTAGTTTCGGTAACGGTATAGGAATAATTGCCCGGCTCGGTAAACTCAATATCGCTTAAATGCTTTGATTTTTCGCTGTCCGAACCGCTTATAGTTATCATCTCGCCGCTTGACGTATCGGAGCCTGTCACCGCAAATCCAAAGCTGTCGCCCGCTTTCCATCCTCTGCCGGACAATTGCTTTGTTATGGTGAAATTATCGCCCTTTACGGTAACGGGAGCGGCTTTATAAGTGTTAGTAAAGCTGATATCATCGTTTCCGCTTACGGTAAGGGTCATACTGCCGTCGCCGTTGTCTTCTGCAAGCACCGTCAATTCGTAAGTGTTCTTATCAAAGGTGATGCCCGAAGCGGTGCCGCCGGTCTCCTTTAATGTGAATGTATACTCTCCCGGCGCGGTGAATGTGATATCCTCAAAGTGTCCGCTTATTCCGCCTTTCTCTCCGTCTTTACCCTCTATCAGAAGTACCGGAACGGTGATATTTTCCGGGCCGGAAAGCTGAGAAAGCTCGAACGCGAACACGTCGCCGGTCTTCCAATCTCTGCCGGAAAGATTTTTCGTTACCTTAAGCTCTTCCTCGCCGATAAGCGTCTGACGGGTGGAGTAGATATTTTCAAACAGCAGCTCGTCTTCAAGGTAGATGTTGCCGTCCTTGTCGGTTATCTTTACCACCTCGGCGGAAAGATGTCCTTCGTTATCGTCCGAAACATAAAGCTCTATCGTGTATTCCTGCTCGGAATAATCCACACCTGCGGGCGTATCGCCGGACTTTTGTCTTACAGTAAAGGTGTAAAGTCCCGCATTGTTGAATATTACCTGATCGAATCCCAGCCCGTAGGAATCGGACTGCTGTTCGCCTTTCTTTACGGTGATATCCGGAGGCAATGTTATGCTGTCAGCATCAACGCCCTCCGGCACTTTATCAAGCGTTATCGAATAGGCGAAAGAATCCTTATCCGTCCAATCTCTGCCGACAAGCTTTGAATTTACCTTGGGCGGCCATGCCTTACCGGAAGTACTGTAGATGTTTGTAAATCTGATATCATCATTGCCGCTTACGGTAAGGGTCATGCTGCCGTCGCCGTTATCTTCTGCAAGTACGGTGATAGTGTAAGCATTCTTATCAAAGGTGATGCCCGAAGCGGTGCCGCCGGTCTCCTTTACCTCAAATTTATACTCTCCCGGCGCGGTGAATGTGATATCCTCAAAGTGTCCGCTTATTGCGCCTTTCTCTCCGTCTTTACCCTCTATCAGAAGTACCGGAACGGTGATATTTTCCGGGCCGGAAAGTTGTTGCAGCTCGAACGCGAACACGTCGCCGGTCTTCCAATCTCTGCCGGAAAGATTTTTCGTCACCTTAAGCTCTTCCTCGCCGATAAGCGTCTGACGGGTGGAGTAGATATTTTCAAACAACAGCTCGTCTTCAAGGTAGATGCTGCCGTCCTTGTCGGTTATCTTCACCACCTCGGTGGAAAGATGTCCTTCGTTATCGTCCGAAACATAAAGCTCTATCGTGTATTCCTGCTCGGAATAATCCACACCTGCGGGCGTATCACCGGACTTTTGCCTTACGGTAAAGGTGTAAAGTCCCGCGTTATTGAATATTACCTGATCGAATCCCAGCCCGTAGGAATCGGACTGCTGCTCGCCTTTCTTTACGGTGATATCCGGCGGCAATGTTATGCTGTCAGCATCAACGCCCTCCGGCGCTTTATCAAGCGTTATCGAATAGGTGAAAGAATCCTTGTCCGTCCAATCTCTGCCGACAAGCTTTGAATTTACCTTGGGCGGCCATGCTTTACCGGAGGCGCTGTAAACATTTCTAAATGTCAGCAGCCCGTTTGTTCCGCCCTCGACCGAAACCGTAAGCTCTCCTTTCATGTCGTCGGTCACGGTAACTTTGATATCGACAGACCCGGCATACTCAACGCCGAACAGTCCGGTATCCTTTTCCGTGACGGTAAAGGTATATACTCGTTTTTCCTCGCCGTTTGACTTAAAGGTGATATCGCCTATCTCGCATTCGAGATTGTCGGTATCTTTGCCTATTACCATATCGTCCGCGTTATTCGGCAGCAAGATAAGTCCGTCGCTCACCGCCTGTTCTGTAACGTCGTCGGCGGGAGTAAGAGTAAATCCGAACTTGTCGCTCTCAAGCCAGTTTCTTCCGGTAAAGAGCTTTCTTATCCGCAGCGTTCCGGCTTTCAGCGTCGTATCGGCGTAATATTCGTTGGTAAACTCCAACACGCTGTCGGTCGCTATTACCTCGCCGTTCTTTTTTACCTCGGTGACCTCCGGCTCAAGATGTCCTTTGCCATCGTCCAAAACATAAACGGTAACGGCATAAACGCTGTCGTCATAGCTGATACCGCTCAGCCCGGTATTATTCTCAACGATAGAGAACACATATTCTCCGGACGTATCAAATACCACGTTGGCAAACTGCCCGGTATAGCTTTTGGCGTCCTGCTCGCCCTTGGTTATAACAAGGTCTGCGGGGAGAGCAAAGCCGTTTATATCCACGCCGTCCGGTGCTTTATCCAGCTTTATACTGAACGAATACTCATCATATTCGCCGTCCCACTTTCTTCTGGTAAGCGTTTTAGTCACCTTCGGCGGCCAGATACCGGTCGCGCTGTAGCTGTTTTCAAATTCCAGCGCCGCGGTGTTATCCACCTTTACGGTAAGATCGCCGTTGTTATTATCGTCGGTAACGGTAACGGTAACGGTGTATTTATGCGTGCGGTCGTAGTCTATACCGTTGTTTTCATTGCCCGCCTTTTCCTCTATGGTAAAGGTGAAAATTCCGGGCTTGGTAAACTCTACCGCGTTGTCAAAGACCTCGGTATAGCTGTTGCTGTTACCGTCCTTGTTTTCTATGACCAGACTTTCGGGATAGGTGACGGTAGACTTATCCGCGCCCTGAGCTTTATCCAAAGTAAGAGAAAATTCAAACTTGTCAAAGCTCTGCCATTTCCTGCCGGTAAGCGTTTTAGTGATCTTAGGCGACCAGCTGCCGTTGGCGTTATAAACGTTTTCAAAGTCCAAGGTCTCTGTGTTGCCGTAGTTATCCTGCGTGCCGTCCTCGTTTACCACGGTGACGTTTTCCGGCTCGTAGCTGAGAACGCCGTCATGATTTTTATCCGTTACCTTTAAGATGATCTGATATTTTGTCTTATCGTAATCGACGCCCTTGCGTATCGTTTCGCCGTCGGTTTTCTCGGTAACGCTGAACACATACTCGCCGGGCTTTGAAAATTCTACCGCGTCGAACGCCTTTTTGATATACCCGTCGGTAACTCCATCGGAAAGCTGTATCTCCAGATTCTCCGGCATTCCCACCTCATCGAGGCTTACGTTAGACGGTTTTTGTTCAAGGCTGATATGGAAAATAAATTTATCGTTCTCGTCAAGATCCCTGCCGGTAAGCGTCTTTTTAACGACGGGCGGCCAGGTTCCGGAAGCGGTATAGATATTTTCAAAGTTTAGCGTCGGAATATCCCCGTCGCCGGAATACAGCACCTCGCTGCTTTCGGTCTTTTTATGAGTAAGCGTTTTAAGCGCAGCGGTGAGATCACCCTTAAAGTCGTCGGTAAACAATACCTCGGCTATATATTCCGACTTATCGTAGGACACGCTGTAAATATTGTTGTTCTCGTCGTCCTCCTCGTTTTTCTCGGAAATGATAAACTCGTACAGCGTTTCTTTTTCACCGTTGGGGCTGAACGTTACATCGCCAAACTCGGTAGATACCGTGTTTTGAGTGCGCGGTATTCCCTCTCCGGTAACAATAGCCTCTTTGGGGAGCGTTACATATTTGCCATCGCCGTTTATCTCCACGTCGAACATAAACTTGTCGGTGGAAAGCCATCTCCTGCCGGTAAGCGTTTTTGATATTTCAGGCAGCAGATCGGATACCAATACGGGCTCATAGCTGTTGACAAAGCTAAGCACAACCTCCGGGATATCTTCCTCCGAGGTGTCAAAGCTGTAAAGAACGTTTTTATCATTATCCGTAACGGTAACCTCTGCGACGGTCTGCCCCTCGGTGTTATCGGTACCGGTGACCGTTATGTTGTATTCCTTATCGGAATAGGTAAGTCCCAGCTTATCCTCAGGTACTTTTTCACTTACGGTAAAGCTAAAGCTCTCCCCCGCGTTCACCTCAAAGTCGAACTTCTGATTATGGCTCTTATCGGTGATAGCGCCGATATCCACAGCGGGGATCTTCTCTCCGGTAAGCTCAAAATTAAATTCGTCAAACTCCTGCCACGGTCTGCCTTTAAGCGTCTTTTCAATATCAAACTCCACCGCCGCGGGTTTTGCACTATATACGTTCGTAAACTTTATGCCGTCGGCGTTTGATTCTTCCAGCTTGTACAAAACCGAAATATCCAGCGTGCCGTCGGTGTTATCGGTGACGGTGACGTAAGCGTGATATTCCCTACCGTCGTAAGTTATTCCCGGAATATCGCCCTTGTTTTCTTTTACGGTAAATTCGTAATCTATGCTGTTCTTACCCGCAGCAAATTCGATATCTTTAAGCTCTATACCGATATCGCCGGACGCCGTGCCGTCAGTTACTTTAGCGGTCTTGCCGTCCAATGTAAGCGGGTTAAAGAACATTTTTTCCTCAAACACCGCGTCTTTAGCCGCATCGTTATATGCCACCGCATTGAAGCTGAATTCGTCGGAATCGAACCATTCGTTGTTTGCTCTTCCGGTAAAGGTCTTTGTAACCGGCAGAAATATCTTGCCGCTTGCGCTGTAGGTGTTTATAAACTCTGCGGTTATATCCGATACCGCGGTAAGCGTGCCTTTACGGTCGTCGGTCACGGTGACGGTCACAAGGTATTTTGTATTGTCGTATTTTATACCGTTGTACACGTTGTTTTCATCCACGCCGTCGGGTATAGTTTCGGTTATGCCGAATACATACTTGCCCGGCTTTGTAAAGGTAATATCCTTAAACGGCAGGTCATATTTCTTGCCGGAAGCTACGGTAATTCCGGTAAGCGTAATGTTTTCGGAATACTCCATACCCTCGGGAACATTACCGCCGTTAAACTTCTCAAGCTCGATATTAAAGCCAAAGCTGTCATCTGCGTTCCAATCTCTGCCGGTAAGCGTCTTGGAAGCTTCGGGAGTCCAGCTGCCCTCGGTCTTGTAGATGTTTTCAAAGCTTGCTGCTGATACGTTATTACCGTCCTTATCGGTCAGCTTGCCGTAAAGGAATTTAAGATATCCCCGCTGATCATCTATCACCTGTACGGTAAGATAGTATATAGTATCGTCGTAGGTTATGCCCTCGATACTGCCAATCTGCTCGCTTATCTTAAATACGTAAGTACCCGCCTTATTAAAGGTTATCGCGCCGAATTTTCCGGTCTTCTCTCCGCTTGTGCCGTCGCCGCTGATAGTGATATCGTCATCAGCAAACAATATATCCTTAGCTTCATACGCCTGCTTTGTGATATCATCATACGGCTCTATCGTAAAGTCAAATTTATCGGTATCAAGCCATATATCGTCCTGCCGCCCTACAAGCGTCTTATGAACGGTAAGCAGCGAATCTCTGTTTAATGTAGCGGCGGACGCGGTGTACTTGTTGTTAAACGTGACCTCTTGGCCTCCGATCACGCTCAAAGTTCCGTCAAGGTTATCCTTAAGCGTGACTTCTACCGCGATCTCGGTTTTATCATACTTAACGCCGTTTGAATCCTTGCCCTCTTCCGCGATCGTGAAGATATATGTCTTTTCACTTTCACCGGGAGCAAAGGTAATATTATCAAACGATATTTCATCAAAGCCATCGGTGCGCCCGTTATCACCGGAAATTTCGCTGCCGTTATTTATCACGACGTCAGCCGGCAGGGTGATCTTATCATCGTCGTAAATTTTAGACGGCTTTTTAATAGTAAAGGTAAACTCGTCGCCGTTGTTCCAATTTCTGCCGGTAAGCTGCTTTATTATCTTTATGCTGTCTGCGGCAAGACTTCCGGACGCGGCGTAGCTGTTTGTAAATTTATATCCGGTCGAGATATTGTCAACGTAGGTATCGCTCATCTTTGTTACAAGATGACCGTTGTTATCATCCGTTACTTCAATGGTGACGCTCTGCGGCTTATCGTAGGTTATGCCGTCTACCGTGCCGCTCTTGCTCTCGGATATTTCAAAGGTGTATGTTCCCGGCTTGCTGAAAGTTATCGTCTCAAAAGCAGCGTTATAACCGGGCGTTTCGCTGTTTATAGTGACTGTATCTTCGGGTATATCCACACCCTCAAAGTCGCCGTCGGTAAGCTTTATATTAAATTCAAAGCTCTCTCCTTCATACCAATCCCTGCCGTTTAACTCCTTGGTAACAGTCGGTCTCCAACGGAAGCTTCCGAGATAATAAACATTGTGAAATTCAAGCGGCATATCCTCGTCGGAGATCGCGGCGGCGCTGACAGGACCGTCAGCGGTCTTTTCTACTTTGGTAACTTCCGCTTTAAGTCCGCCTTTTGTATCGTCGGTAAGGCTGACGGTGACAATGTACTCTGCGGGGTCGTAATCCACTCCGTCAATAATACGGCCGCCGTTTTTCTGAGATACCTTGAACTGATAATCAACGGGGTTTTCATCGGTAAAGGTCACGCCTGTGAATGTTATCGCTTCAAAGCCGTTTGTATGTTCGTTTGTTTCATCGGATATATCTATCGAAACGGGCAAAGTGACGGTACCGCCGGGTTCGCCGATCTGCTCGATATTAAAGGTGAATATATCCTTAGGGAGCCATATATCGTTCGGTCTTCCGGTAAATTCGGCGAGCACCTTTATGCTGTCGGCAGCCAAAGTGCCGCTTGCCGAATAGCTGTTTACAAACTCTAATTTTATATCGTCTTTATTTACAGCTTCTCCGTCGATAGTTACGGATTTTATTTCCAGCTCGCCATAGTTATTATCCTCTACAACGACTTCAAACTTTCTGTCGGGATCGGCGCAAGTAAAGCCGATGTTTTCGGTCGGCACTTCAAGGAAAGTAAATTCATAGCTGCCCGCCTTTAAGAACGTTATGCTGTCGGTAACGGTTTTGGTTTCGTTCGAGCTATTAATGCTATGTATAGAAGTATCGATATGACCGCCCAATTTGTCATTTTGTAATTCTTCGCCATTATATTTTACGGACGATATCGAAAAATCAAAGCTGTCATCTGTAGCCCACGGCCTGCCCTCCAGCGTTTTGGCAACATCAAAGGACAGCACGGCGCCCTCGGCTTTATAGCTGTTGATAAACTTAAGCAGAGGATAGCCGTCTTTTACTTCCGAATAGCTCTCGCCGTTCTTTTTGACCTCCGCCGTTATTTCATCATCTTTAATAACGCCGTCAAAATTATTTTCCTCGACTGTCAGCGTAACGTCGTATCTGCTGCCGTCGTAAGATATTCCCTTTGTATCTCCGCCGGGATCGACCTCTGTAACGGTAACGGTATAAGACGGAGATACTCCGCCGTCAAAGGTCACGTCGTTAAGGCTTATATCAAATACTCCGTTGTGCCCATCGGATGTAGAGCCTATCTCTATTGTATCGTCAGTTGTAACCCCTTTAGGAGCTTCGATGCTGTAGCTGAATACATCATCGGTAAGCCACTCTCTGCCGGCAAGCTCCTTATTTACCCAAATCTGATATGTTCCTTTTGCGGCATAAGAGTTAGTGAAAGATATCTTTTTCTCTTCCGTGCCGTCCTTAGTTATTGCGGAAGTTATATTCAGCGTTCCGTCGTCGTTATCCGTTGCGGTAAGCGTTACTTTATACTCGGACGTATCGTAGGTTATTCCGGGTATAGTTTCTCCGCTGTTTTTCTCTGCAACGGTAAAGTTATACTCGCCCGGATTATCAAGCGTAATGCTTATCTTACCGGTATCCTCAGCGGTCGCCGAAGTGATAGTAATATCTTCAGACCCAACCTTAAAGTCGTCGCTTTCATCTTCGGTAACTGTAAAATCAAATCTGTCAGACTTCTGCCACGGTCTGCCTTTAAGCGTCTTGGAAACTTCAAAATCTGCCGTGCCTACAGCGGTATATGTGTTAGCAAAGGAAACGGAGCTTTCAGCAGCGTATTCGCTGTCTTTGCCGTCTTTTTGAACGGTTACGGGGTTTATAACAAAGGTGTTTTTATCTTTGTCCTTTTTGATCGTTACCGTTACGGTGTATATGCTTTCATCGTAGGTAATGCCGGATTTAGCGTCGTTTTCTTCGGTAATGGTAAACTTATATTCGTAATATTCTTCGTCAGCATTATACCCCGGCTGATCGTTTGTAAACGTAAGGTCTTTCGCATAGATATAAAGATAGTCGTATCTGCTTTGCGTGCCGCCGTTTGGCGCATCATACGCATCTATCGGAACTTTGCCGTCGCCTTTCAAAGTCAGTAAACCGTCATCTATCGCCTGTTGTGCCGCTTCGTCGGGAGCTGCGGTAAAGGTGAAAATGTCGTTAATGCCGCCGTCTTCTTTATCCCACGGCTTTGTACGGCCGCTCAGCGTCTTGTTTATACGAACATATCCCACCGCAGAATAGGTATTTACAAAGGTTACGGACGCGGTGTTATTTTCAGCGGAGCATATTCCGTCAACGCCACCGGTAATACTGCACACAGCGACAAGACCCTCATCGGTAAGCTCTTCGTCGTCGCCTGTATCCGTGACCTTCACGGTGAGGGTATATGTATGATCGTCGTATGTAAGGCTGCTATCAGCATCATCCGGCAGCTGTTCGGTTATATTAAAGGTATATGTTCCCGCTTTATAAAAACGCAGAGTTTCGACCAAATCGACCAATTTGCCGTTTTTGCCGTCATCGGAGCGTATAGTTACGGTTTGGGCGATTCCGTCGGTAAACGGTTTTTCGCCGTCGTCGGAAAGCATGACCGCGTTTTTGCCATCGCCGCCGGTCAATTCTATAGCGATATCGAATTTATCTTTGCTGCTCCAATCCCTGCCGGAAAGCTTTTTGTTAAGCTCAAGCTCTGCCTCGGCATAAGCCTTGTTGGTAAACGGCAAAGTGACATTAACTTTATTGCTGGGAGCATAACTTTCAGAGTCTTCGGCAACTACATAAGACGCGGAAACATTCAGCTTGCCGTTCGGTATCTCGTCCGCATAGGATTTTTTAACTTCGGCTGTTATTGTATATTCGGCCGGGTCATAAACAATATTGTCGTCGCCCTTATTCTCGCTTACGGTAAAGGTATAGGTGCCCTCTTTATTGAATACGATATCGCCCCGCCACGACTGGGTCTCAGAGCTGCTTATACTGCCGTCTTCATTCTCTGCCGCCCCGACGCTTATCATATTGTCGTCAACGCCATTAAGAGTATAGCCGGTCTTATCATTATCGCCCTCGCCGATGTTAAAGGTGAAGCTGTCTGCTCCCGTCCATGTTCTGCCTTGGAGAGTTTTTTCTATATCAAGCGTCAAAGTGCCGCTTTCGCTGTAGGTGTTGATAAAGTTAAATACCGTTCCGCTATCAAGCGTCTTATATTCTCCATTGGCAGCAAAGGCATACGTCAGGATCAGATTACCGTTGTTGTCGTCACTCGCTTTGATATATATGTTCTGTGCAGTTGCCCAGACAATGCCTAAATCAGGTTTTGGGGTCTCGGAAATGGTAAAGCGGTAAGGGGTGCTTGTCGTCGGCTGTGTAAATGTGACAGTCCCGAACTGTCCGGTCGCCGAATCGGATGTCGTCGGCTTTTCTATGTTGATAGAGATCGGGGTGGATATATTTGCGCCGAATACTGTGCTGTTATTGGTAAGCCTAAAATTAAATCTATCATCAGCGTGCCAGCTTCTGCCTATCAATTGTTTGGAAACTATCGGCTTCCATGTAGCAGTAGTATTGTATACATTATTGAATAAAAATCTATGGCCGGAATCTTTATGGGACGACTCTGTATCAACGATACCGCCGTCTTTATCATATACTATATGGCATACATCGTTCTGGTCGTTTTTGTTGTTAGTTGCCGTATAATCTATACTGCTGATATAGCCGCCGTCGTCATTAAACGTCAGCTTAGCCTCAAGATAATACTTTGTATTGTCATAAGTAATACCCTGATACTTGTTGTTTTCGTCGGCGTCGATAGGTATATCCTGCTCAATGGTAAATTTATAGACAAGCGGAGCGCTGCCCTCACCGGCTGTGCCGGGCTGAAATTCAATGCCAGAAAAGTCTATATCCTGTAGGTTGGCCCTATGAGACGCTCCGGTTTCAACGCCTTCGGTCGAGTTATATATAGTAATTTTATATGTGCCGTCCTTATCATCGAACGATACATGATCTGTATTCTCTTTGAGTTTATCAAAGCTTATCTTTTCGCTTTTCAGCGCATTGACCGTAGCTTCATCCGTGCCGGATAAAGTAAAGGTAAACTTATCGTCTGCAAGCCACGTATCTTCGGTCCTGCCTGTGAAATCTACGTCGATATGATAGGATGTGGTATAGTCCAGCTTTTCCACTTTGTAGGTATTGGTAAACTGTACCGCATCCACCGTTTCGCCGTTTCTGGTGATGTTAGATACCGTCGGATTGAGATGAGCCAGCACATCATCAACAGTTGTGTACGGACCGGTCTCCCCTTCATCAAAGGTCAGACCGACGGTCACCGTCACCTCGAAGACATCTTCGGAATATTCTATACCGGCTTTTTTCCCCGTTTCTTCTGTTATCTCGAAAGTAAATGTTCCGGGATACGGGAAAGTAACGTCTGCTCTGCCGTCAGTACTTTCGACCTTACCTGCCCAGCTGAAGTCATTTTTTGAAATTTCGGTGGAAAGTACCTTTACATGATAGTCGGTTTCCGTATCTTCTTCGCTTCCGGTGGTAAGAAAGTCGGAAGCATTATCAATAGCAAGGCTTAAACCGTCGGGAGTATTAAACTGAGCAAGGTCGCCTAAATCCCCCTCCTTAAGATCAACACTTTCCTCATAGCCTTCATGTGATAGTGTGCTTTCTTTAAGCTTGATATTAAACTTAAATTCGTCATTTTTGTTCCAACCTCTGCCGGAAAGCACCTTTCTTATGGTAAGATTATCATCGGGCTTTGTATTGGATATTACCAACTCAACAACGTTGTTTTTATCTTTGAATTTTTCGGGTCTTACTATACTGTATTCGCTTGCCGCGGTCACGGCATATCCGGACGGGGCAAACAGCTCGCGTGCAACATAGGTGTTGTTTACGTCCAACCCGTGGAAAGTCAGCATACCGTTGCTGCGGGTGGTCTCATCGTCGTATAAATGAGCGCTGAGCCATTCGGCAGCTTCCGAGGCTTTAGCTGTATCCTCGCCCTTTTGCTCCGCGACCTTATCCTTTACAGCCTGTACCGGGTCGGAGATAGTCTTCATTTCTTCGGAGGTTAATTCGTATAATCTGAATACCGCACCGGGCAGCAGATATTTGGCGTAATCGCTTCTTCCGGTGTCGAGCGTGCCCGCCGAAGTTACTATAGTGTTATCCGCCTTGGTTATCTCTATTACGCCTGATCTTGTACTGTTAGTAACGGCAAAGGAATTTCCCGCGGCAAGCTTCTGATAGTCAACGGTAGCCACTACCGGAGCAACGTCCTTGCCTGCGTACTTTCCTTCCCGCTCGCTTTTAGAGCCCATAGGCAAGGCCGGCTGCCAAGCGTTTTCGTTGTTGTAATGATCCCAGTCGACCTTATTTTCCGAGGTGGTCTCGTCTTTTATAAGGTCGTCCTCGTTATACTCGCCATCATCGTTAAGGTCGTCCTCAATAATAAAGTAGTATGGCGTGCCGACCATATCATTATATTCGTCGGTAAGGTTGTTATATTGGAAAGTAAACTTATATGCCGCGCCGTCCCATATAAAATACTCCGCCGTGACGGCATAGTCTTCTACTGAATCACCATCGATCTCTAACGGCAGATAAGGATAATTGTAGGAGTTCTGCTGCATTATAGAGATATTATGGCGGTCGTATATTCCGGTTGTCGATTCGCCGAGGATATTATAGGTAAGCTCCAGCGCTACCGAGGGCTTTTCTTTCCATTTAGTGCTGTCGCTGTCGTCAACATTCCAGCTTTTGGAAACGGTGACCGAAGCAAAGGGAGTATAATTATACCCTACATGGGTAGCGGTAACGGTAAAACGGTTAGAGTCATCGGGTTTTATTTCCGAAGAACCGCCTACGGTGAATTCCTGCACCTCGGTACCACATACATTTGTACCAAACGCGTATAGATCATACGGACCGGTAGAGGATGATGTGCTATACTGATCGGTAATTTTTGCCGGTTTCTTATCTTTTGAGGTAGGATCGCCAAAGCTCTGATTAGGACGCACCACCTGATACATATATTGGGTGCCCTCTGTCTTGCTGTACTCCAGTCCCGTAAAGTAATAATCGCCTTTAAGAGTGGTAGCGGCGGTCCTTATAAGCTCATACACCGTTCCTGATTCGCTTCCCGGGTTCTCGACCTTAACTACTTTTCCGCCTTCGACCTTGCAATATTCTTTGTTAGTATCCGCAACATGATCGTCCGTCTTCTTATACAGCTTAAGCGTGATGTTGCTAAGCTCATGGTCGCCGTCGTTCAGCGGGTCGAATGTACCGTTGGTGTTATTGCTGCTGTTTTTTTCATCAAAGAACACAAATCCACGCAGGGCAAATACTCCGGTATCACCGGTTGTATTTTTTGTTTTGAGCGAGCTATCAGACGTTACAGTTTCCGCAGGGATAAACGTCCAGTAATTCGCAACCGCGTAGTCGGTAGTGCTGCCCCAAAAGGCTACGTTTCCCGATGTGTCTTTGAAATCGTTAAAAGCCGCTTGATCACCTGTCGGAAGATCCGAAACCTTAAATGTGTATGTTGCGTTGCCATTGCTGGAAGAATGCGACTGCCCGACAGGATGCTTGCTGCTGTCAAGGTAATCTATCAAAGCTTGTTGTTGTTCATACGTCTTGCTGTAATCTATCGGGTTATTGGTATGGCTGTGGTCGCCGAGGCGCACGTCGGCAATACCATCTATTGCGTTTCTTTTAAGATACAGCGGATATTCATATCTCCAGTTGGCATAAGCTATAAAGCAATTCCCGTCTTGATCCTCTTTTACAATTGGTTTGAATTTGTTATATGATGTAGTGCCGGAAAATGTTGTTTCTTTTTCTGTAGCCGATTTTTCCAAACGGTACTCTTCAAACAGACTTTTTACCGTATATGCTGTATTAACATATTTGTCGATCGTAGACAACTGTCCCATATCTTCGGACAATCCGGTAGACGCCGCATTTTCACCGTAGTATATCGCCGTTTCATCGTAATATACTACGCTCTTGGTACTTTCGTATATAGGATCATTTACAGGAGTGCCGTCCTTATGATACAGATCATTTACACGGGTCAGCGTTATGCCGCTCGTCGCATTTTCCATATCAAGGATAGGAAAGTGTATTTCTCCCGCTTTTGCGGTAACGGAGTATTTTATCGTAGTGTCCGGAGGTACCTGTTTATTATTGCCGTCCTTGCCGTTCCAGTAAAAGCTGTTGTTGGTGTACGGCGTGACTATGTCGGTTATCTCGGCAGGAGGATATTCTTCGCTTAAAGGATTTCCATCTTTATCATAAAATTCCACTTTTATGGTCGCGGTGGTAGCCTCCTCCACGTCAAAGGAGAAATAGCCGCCCGCGCCGGCATATATACTGCCGTCTTCATTCGCGCCGGAAAAGCTCAGATTTTTGGCTTTATCCGGCAATATCGCGTTTTCATACAGTATATTTTCAAGATCCGGCGACGGATATTCAAAGAATATCTTAAACGTCTTGGTAAGGTCGGTATCCGAAGCCTCCGGCATTTTGTATTTTGCGCCCATTCTGCCGAATGTGGTATTATTGGCGATATCCTTTACCGACTTGTAAAGAATATTTCCGGTAGCGGAGTCCATTACACCTCTGTTATTTGCAAACAGCGTAGAGGTATACGGCGCGGTGCCGTTAAGCTCCAGCTTGTACAGATAGTTGTCGTTAGTCATGACGAAAAACCGCTGACGTATAGTCGACTGCGATTCTGTGGAAAGCTGATCGGCATAAGTACGGCCGTATTTTATACTGCCGTTTTCGCCCTTTACGTTTACAGCCCATGCGGCTATCCAGCCGGGGTTGAATTCCGGATCGAAAACGGATATATCTTTTGCCAATACGCAAAAATCATTATTTTTATTCAGATTATCTTGTGAACTGTTTGTATAAAATTTTGTTTCTCCCGAGTATTTATCAGCGCTGTTTAAGGCATTGGTAGCTCCGGTCTTTGCGGCAAGCGCGTTTTTGGCATCATTAAGTTCATTTTTGTAATACTTTTTAGTGCTTGGGTTGCATGACATAAAGTCAATGGTATAAATACCGGTCTCGGTAACATGGTAAGTAAGCGGCGTGTATCCGGCATTTGTTGTATCCAGATTAAGCGCCTGCTTTTCCTTAGCAACAGAATTTATACAGCCTTCTCCGTCCTCCTTAACGTCGAAAGTGTCCATTGAGCCGTCCGGCTTATGTAAAACTATATCCTGATCGGCGCCATTGTCCAAGCCGTACTTACCTGCCGCAGCGTTAAGATTGCTGAGAACGCCGCTCTCATTATAGCCATAAGTAGCATTATACACGTTGCTGCCGAACTCTAAGATCTCACCCGCAAAAGCATAAACGTGTATCTGGGTAAACTTATTGACGCCGCCGTATTTTTCGCCGGGCTTAGTGGTGTAGTACAGTCTTCCTTTGGTTTCATCCCAAAGCCGAACCTTATCCTCGTCTTTGACTGCCGTCGTTCCCTCTGCGGATGCGGTGACGGCGTTTTGACCGTTATTTATTATCGGCAGCTCCGTCACGTTGAACATGGTAAGCGCCATGCTGATGCTTAACAAAAACGCGGTTATCCTTTTTAATGTTCCGTTTCTTCTGTCCATGATAAACCCTCCATAAAACCGAACCGATGAATATATCGTGTTGTTACCGGTAAAGTTAAATAAAAAGCTTTAATACTTTCTCTTATAAATGTTATACGAGAATTTTTTTCTACCAAATTAACTTCTGCGCTTTTAGCGCAGAAGTTAATTTATAATATTATAGTACAAAGGGAAGGGATTGTCAAGACAAATAGTAATATTTTCGATGTTTTTTATCGGAATTTTTATATAGTTTTAATAACAAAGTATATTTGTTCCAAAATATGCGTTTTTTCTCACATATTTTTACATAAAATCCCATAATTTTACTGTTTAAGATAAATTTTTTGTTCATGCCCGTGCTTTAGAATAAACGTTTTTACCCCGCAAATCCCAAAATAAAAACGACCCGTCTTAAAAGAAAGGTCGTTAAAATATGGAGCGGCTGATGGGAGTCGAACCCACCTGTCGAGCTTGGGAAGCTCGCGTTCTACCGATGAACTACAGCCGCAAAAGCTTTACATCTGCTATTGTACCACAGATCACATCGTTTGTCAACACGATAGAGCGATAAAAATATCGAAAAAACGAAATGCGCTCTGCAAGCGGTTTCGCCTGTAGAACGCATTTTTCTTTTTGAAAGGTTTACTCTATCGAATCGGTGCGGTAAATGAACTTCACCTGTCCGTCCATATTGTCCGCCGCTCCGGCAAAGCTATGGTAATCTTTAGATACCTTTATCACCGCGCGAAGTCTTGAGGCGATACCGTCAAGGTCGTTATCCACGAGATCGACCAGCTTTTGTATGCCCTGCTCGCTAAAATCGTTCAGCCCGTCGGAAAGCTGCATTGCGCCGTCACGGAGCTGAGTTATCCCGTCGATAAGCGCGGGCACGCCGTCTTTAAGCGTAAGTATGCCGTTGTAAAGCTCTTCTGTTCCCGCGTAAAGCTGCGCGCTGCCGTCCTTAAGGTCGCCTGCGCCCGCTTTAAGCTCTTTTGCTCCGTCGGCCGCCTGCGCTACTCCCGCAGTATAATCTCCCAGCCCGTTATAGAAGGTGTTGTAGCTGTCTAAGGAAACTTTCAGCGCCGCTACCGACTTTACACCCTCGCTCGCCGCGGAAAGCTGAGCCTGTACCTCGTCGGACGCCATATTGTCGGTTATCGCCTTTTGCACCTGCGCCTCGGTGTTTTCCTCTATCGTCTTTTTGACGGTATCGGTCGTCATCTGAGCGGTGGTGTTGTCCGAGATGGTTTTTGCGATATCCGAGGACGACATCTGCTGCTTTATATTATCCGAAATGGTCTTCTTTATGCTTTGCGAGGCAAGCTGCGCGGTTATATTATCGTTTATGGTCTTTACTATTTCGGCGGTCTTCAGCTGCGCGTCGGTCTGCTCCGATATGGTCTTTGCTATATCCGAAGAGGACATCTGCGCCGATACGTTCTGCTGTATCTGTGCCGCTGCCTGCTCGGTCGCCATTTGCTGCTCGACTGCGGCGGAAAGCTTGGCTTTGGTTTCGTCGTCTATCATTCCCGCTGCGACGGCGGCGTCATACTTTTGCTTATCCATGCCCAGCGCCGCCATTATCACCTGTTCTTCCACCGCGCCGCGAACTGCGGCAGTTACCTGCGCGGTGACCTGTTCTTTTACCGCCTCGGTCACCTTTTCGGTAACCTGTTGTTTTACGGTTTCGGTGACCTTTGCGCTTACCTGCTCTTTTACGGCGGCGTTCACCTTTTCAGTAACCTGCGCTTGTACCGCGTCGGTTACTTTCTTAGTGACCTCCGCCTTTACCGCCTCGGTGACCTGCTGCCTGATATAATCGCGTTTTTCCTCTACCGCCGCGGTAACGGTATCCAGCGCCTTTTTATATACCGCGTCCTTGTCTAGTGAAGCTATAACGCCGTCCAGCACCTTATCGTAATTATCTATCGTAAGCTCGGGAACGTCAAGTCCGGAGGCGGCAAGCTGGCTTTGCGCGGTGGAAAGCAGCGTCATAAATACCTGCTTTGCTCCGCCGTTTAAGGTATCGTTATTCGCGGCGATGGTATCCAGCCCGTCGGAAAGCTGCTCCGCTCCGTCAAGTAAAGCCGCCGCGCCGTCATCAAGCTCGCCCGCGCCCGCTTTAAGCTCGGCAGCTCCCTGAGCAAGCTGATCTATTCCCGCGGTAAGCTCGCCGGATTTGTCCAGCAAAACGGACAATCCGTCATAAAGCTCGGAAGAACCGTCGATAAGCTGACCCATCGCGCCGGTAAGCTCTCCCATAGAGCCTTTAAGGTCGTCTAAAGTATCAAGGCTGCCCGGGTCAAGCTCGCTGAACAGTCCGTTCGCCGCAAGCGTTACGGTCATGCCGAGCTCGAAATTCTCAGCGTCTGCGGTTATCTCCACATAGTCGGGTATATCCAGCTTATCCTTTGATATCGCAAGGTCCTCCTGCAAGCCCGGAAAAGCGATACCTATCACCGCCGTGCGGCTGCCGTCGTTTATCAGCTTGCCGTTAGTGACCTCTACGTTGGTAAATACGTCGTTATCCATCAGTACGCCGGTCAGCATTGCGAACGGCACATATATCTTTTCCTCTCTGCCGTCTATCTCGGTCATCTCATACTGCTTATTGGTATAGTCAAAGCGTATGGTCACCCTGCCGCTTTTTCCTATAAGCTCAGCGGGAGAAACGGTCTTTCCGTCCAGCTTGTATGTAACGGACAGATCTACCGGCAGCTCCTTTTGTATATCTCCCTGATAGTAAATGTCGTTCCCCTGCGCGTCCCAGACGCGGGAATCACCGCCGCCCGCGGTATAGCTTTCATCGCCGTTTACATTCTCAATGTTTTCAAGCTCCGTACTGTCGGCAAGCTCGGCGGCTTTGAGAGAATTTTTTATCCAGTCGCTTACTATCACCTTTTGTACCGAACCGTCCGCGTTTGCGAGAACGTATACCATTTCGTCCTTGGATACGCCCTCGTTTTCGTCCGTAACTAAGGTAACAGGCTCCGAGCTTTCCTCGGCGGCTTTATCCTCGCCGGAATTGAGCGCAAAGGACGTTATCACCGTGCCGCTTATCGCTACAGCCGCGCATAACGTCAACGCGGCGGCTTTGGCTAATGTAGTCTTTCTCATAATTATGACCATGCTTGCAAAGCAAGCTTCTCCTTTCAAGTTTTTGTGTGGTTTTGCGAAGCAAAATTGCCGACCGTATTCGGCAAAGCGCAAAAACGCAAAGTCTGGAAAATTTATTTTTCAGACTTTAACCCCCTGTTCGATGTCGGTTTGTTTCTTCTTTCTCATTCCCATTGTAGTGACGCATATCAGCTTATCGCACAGCACCAGCAAAGCGGGCAGTATGAATATAACGGCGAGCATGCTTATCACCGCGCCGCGCGCGAGCAGCATACATATCGAGCCTATCATATCTATATCGGAATACAGCGCCACGCCGAAGGTCGCCGCGAACAGTCCCACGCCGGACACCAGTATCGACGGTATCGAAGCCGCCAGCGCCGTTCTCACCGCGTTTTTCTTATCATTACCCGCTATACGTTCGGATTTATAGCGCGTAGTCATCAGTATAGCGTAATCCACCGTAGCGCCGAGCTGTATCGTACTTATGCAGATAGGCGCGATAAACGGCAGACTCTGACCGAGAAAATGCGGCAGTCCGAGGTTTATAAATATCGCGGACTCTATCACCGCAATAAGTATGAACGGCAGAGATATACTTCTTTCCACCAGCGCTATGATAAGGAACACCGCGATTATCGAGATAGCGTTTACCACCTGAAAATCGTGCGAAGTGGTGTCTATCATGTCTTTCATACAGGGCGCTTCTCCTATCAGCATGCCGCCCTCATCGTATTTTTTGAGTATAGCGTTAAGCTGCTCTATCTGCTCGCCTACCTCGTCGCTTGCTACTTTATATTCGGAATTTATCAGCAGCAGCTCCCATTTATCGCTTTTAAGCAGACCTGTTATAGACTCGGGGAGTATCTCCTCCGGCACGCGTGAGCCTATCACCGATTCAAGACCCAGCACATATTTTACGCCGTCCACCTGCTCCATCTCGTCCATCATGCCGCGCACCGATTTTTCGGGAGTGTCGGCGTTCACCAGCAGCATATGCGTTGAGGCTATGTCAAAATCCTCCGACAGCTTGCTGTTTGCAATAACGTATTCCGTATCGTCCGGCAGGCACTTGCCGAGGTCGTAATACACCTCGTCGTTTGTTTTGGCGTATCCGTAATATGCCGGCGGTATTACCAGCACGAACACCACTAAGAACACCGGGAATATCTTAACGAGTCCCTTTGCGAATTTACCCATATTCGGGATAAGCGAACGGTGTCTTGTCTTTTGCAGCGGCTTATCCAGCAGCAGTATCAGCGCGGGCAGCACCGTTACGCAGCCCAGCACGCCGAGGATAACGCCTTTCGCCATAACTATGCCGAGGTCGCGCCCCATGGTAAAGCTCATAAAGCACAGCGCGATAAATCCCGCGACGGTGGTTATCGAGCTTCCGACTATCGAGGTCAGCGTTTTTTGTATCGCTATCGCCATGGCTTCATTCTTATCGTCGTACTTTGCGCGCTGTTCGTTGTAGCTGTGCCAAAGGAATATCGAATAATCCATCGTTACCGCAAGCTGAAGCACGGCGGAAAGCGCTTTGGTTATATATGAAATTTCCCCAAGAAAATAATTGCTGCCTAAGTTCAGCAATATCATCATCGCGATACTGATAAGGAAAACGAACGGCACCAGCCAGCTGTCCAGTAAAAGCAGCATCGCCGCGCAGGCTAATGCTACCGCTATCCCGACATAAATAGGCTCTTCGCGCTCACAAAGGTCTTTAAGGTCGGTGACCATCGCCGACATGCCGGACACAAAGCATTGCTGCCCGGTTATCTGCCTTATCTCGCGTATCGCGTCCATCGTCACATCCGAGGAGGTGGAGCTGTTGAAGAACACCGCCATCATCGTCGCGTTTTCGGTGTTGAACGCGTTATATATCTTATCCGGCAGCAGCTCCATAGGCACCGAAACGTCGGCTAAGGAGCTGTACCAAAGCACGGTGTCTACCTGCTCCACCTGCTCTATTTTCGACTTCAGCGCGGCGACGTCCTCATTCGGCATATCCTCGATTATAATAAAGGAAAACGCGCCCTTGCCAAAGTCTTTCATAAGCTCATCCTGCCCTATGACCGTTTCCATGTCCTTAGGCAGATAGTCCAGCATGTCGTAATTTATGCGGGTGCCTATCATTCCCAGTACGGCGGGTATCATCAGCACCAGCACGGCGACTACAATAAATACGCGGTATTTTACCACCGCTTTTGAAAACCGCATCGATTTACCTTTCCTTTCCGTCGGTATCGTATATCTCTATCACGTCTGGCATTTGATTTTTCGTGATATGCACGGTGGTCATCACCGTACAAAGGCTGAGTATCCCCTCCGCGAGCATGGATATCCCGAGCAGTATCGACAGCAGCACCGCTCCCGTCGCGCTGTCAAATATCAGCATGACTCCGAATACGGCGGTGAGTATCGCCGGCATGAGTATCAACCACCATTGCTCTATGCCGAACTGTCTGGACTCGATAGAGATACGCACCTTGAACAGTCCGTCCAGCAATATCGCTATTCCCAGAGCTATACAGATAAAACTCATTACATTGTTCGGGTTGAACAGAGTGATAACTCCGAGTATCATCATCAGTATCCCGAATTCCAGATCATACTGGAAAGCCAGCCTGAACAGATCCTTTGAAAAGTAACCCACCAGCTTTACCGCGCCGAACACCAGCATAGCCACTCCGGTACATATCCCCGTAAGCGATACCGACAATTCCGGCAGGGCGATGAACATTATACCCGCCGCGCAAAACAGCACCGCCATGACGATATATCCGACTTTAGCTATCATCATCGGCATTACCGAACGCATTTTCATATAAGACCCTCCTTTGTTTTTCTGTATCAAGTATACTCCAAAGGAATAATTTTTCATACAGACACAAAAACTCCCATGTCTGTTTTTCAGACACGGGAGTAATAATGACCGATTTTTAGGCAAAACGGTAAAAATGTACAAAAATCGACTTTCTGCATCTCTATCTGCTGCTACATTATCAGCCGGATCACTTCGTCTGCTCGCAGCGGGCTATCATTTCCTCCAAAGTACCTTTTCTTATCTCCATAAGTCGGGAGAACGAGGCGCGGATATCGTCCGTCATATTTTCCCCGAGCCATCTGGATACCAGTCCGAAAGCGAAGCTAGAAAGATACTTTCTCATTATATCAAGGTCGCTGTCCGAGATGTTATGACCTTTAAGTATCGTATCGGTGTACGCGTTTATAACGTGGTCGCACACTTTCCACAGGTAAAATTCGTATATGTCGCGGTTGGTGGAATGATAGATATGCAGCACGGCGCGCTTTTTTGCAAGGGCGGTCTCTATTATCGCCTCCAGACAATCCTCCAGCCTTTCAACGGTAGGGTAAGCGCTTATCAGGTTCGCCGCGTCCTCCTCGATTATGTCCTCGATGAGCTTAGGTATATCGTCAAAGTAATAGTAAAAGGTGTTGCGGTTCACCCCGCAGTCGGAAACTATATCCTTTACCGTTATCTGTGACAGCGGGCGCTCCTCTAATAATTTCAAAAAAGAACCCTGTATCGCCTTTTTGGTGAAATTCGCCATTATCATGTCCCTTTCCTTATCGAATAAAAAAACAAAAAACCGGCATACCTTTGACGGGTTTGCCGGTTTTGGTGGGAGCGGGTGGATTCGGACCACCGAAGCGAAACGCAACAGATTTACAGTCTGCCCCCTTTGGCCACTCGGGAACGCTCCCATAAATATTAAATTGGAGCTGGTGGACGGACTCGAACCCCCGACCTGCTGATTACAAATCAGCTGCTCTACCAACTGAGCTACACCAG
>CANRII010000030.1 GCA_947630685.1 uncultured Ruminiclostridium sp.
CTTCGGTGTATAATCCGCCTATCGCGGAATGTACATTTCAACTCACACGCCCCGCGAGGGGCGCGACACGGACTGTTGGCAATACTTAACGCGACGGACGATTTCAACTCACACGCCCCGCGAGGGGCGCGACTATCTCATTTCTAACGACAGCTTAACTTGCAGGTCGATTTCAACTCACACGCCCCGCGAGGGGCGCGACTTATTTTTCGTTTTTATCGTCTTGCAAAACGTTATTTCAACTCACACGCCCCGCGAGGGGCGCGACTTACAGCCTTACTCTTTGCGGCTGCATATCATAGATTTCAACTCACACGCCCCGCGAGGGGCGCGACTCAAGATCCACGCAGCTGTCATTAACAGATATAATTTCAACTCACACGCCCCGCGAGGGGCGCGACCGTTGACGCTATAAAAAAAGAAATACGACACGAAATTTCAACTCACACGCCCCGCGAGGGGCGCGACACACCGCGCCCACTCAGCGGCAAACCACGATTGAGGATTTCAACTCACACGCCCCGCGAGGGGCGCGACTAGCGCGATAATACCCGCGTACTGCCTTATACCATTTCAACTCACACGCCCCGCGAGGGGCGCGACCGGGTTGCGATAGCACACGACGACGCCGAAGTCAAATTTCAACTCACACGCCCCGCGAGGGGCGCGACCCGCATACTTGCAGCACTCAGCGACCGCAGCAGCCCATTTCAACTCACACGCCCCGCGAGGGGCGCGACACACATCTCCCGACATCAGCCACGACTTAAGGACATTTCAACTCACACGCCCCGCGAGGGGCGCGACTGAGCAGCCCGGACTTAGCACGCCGTACTGACATCATTTCAACTCACACGCCCCGCGAGGGGCGCGACGCCGTTGGCTCATCTCCAAACACAGCGTCGCGATATTTCAACTCACACGCCCCGCGAGGGGCGCGACAAATCGGGTAATGGTCCCGGCATAAAAATTGAAAATTTCAACTCACACGCCCCGCGAGGGGCGCGACTGCCGGAAGATTGGCTAGGGCAAGCGTTTATTGATGATTTCAACTCACACGCCCCGCGAGGGGCGCGACCAGTTTGCCGATTTTCACCTTGTCCGCTACCTCAATTTCAACTCACACGCCCCGCGAGGGGCGCGACGCTTTTCGTTGCGGATCATGGCTTTGCCGATGATATTTCAACTCACACGCCCCGCGAGGGGCGCGACAGCTTTTTGCCTGTCATTCAGCCCACGCCACCAAATATTTCAACTCACACGCCCCGCGAGGGGCGCGACGGGTGCTTTACATTTATTTTGTTTTTCTTTATTTATTTCAACTCACACGCCCCGCGAGGGGCGCGACCAGCGGAGAAAGGCGGCGCAATATGACACCTGAACATTTCAACTCACACGCCCCGCGAGGGGCGCGACATGGTTACAGGGATTAAATCATATCTACATAGATATTTCAACTCACACGCCCCGCGAGGGGCGCGACGTCATCATCTACCACACCATCACCCCACGGTTTATTTCAACTCACACGCCCCGCGAGGGGCGCGACGGTCGTTGACGCCTATATCCAATATGTCAATGCATTTCAACTCACACGCCCCGCGAGGGGCGCGACTCAACAAATGCACCGTCCGACAGGGACGGAGAAAAGATTTCAACTCACACGCCCCGCGAGGGGCGCGACGGTCTGCACTTGCGCTAACAGTCTACCGACTACCAATTTCAACTCACACGCCCCGCGAGGGGCGCGACGTTGACGGCGCAAACACAACGCCCGATAAAATCAATTTCAACTCACACGCCCCGCGAGGGGCGCGACGGTATCTTCCCGGAGGAGATGACGATACTATTTCCAATTTCAACTCACACGCCCCGCGAGGGGCGCGACTCTGTAACAGTTTTTTCCTCTCCGGTTTTTATAGAAATTTCAACTCACACGCCCCGCGAGGGGCGCGACCCTGATCAAACAACTTGGTGGGAAGCCGTAAACGATTTCAACTCACACGCCCCGCGAGGGGCGCGACGGTTGGTGATGAGTTTTGGTTTGCTTTTGAACAGATTTCAACTCACACGCCCCGCGAGGGGCGCGACGCGCCTAACAACTACTGCCCGTGGGTTGTAGCAGATTTCAACTCACACGCCCCGCGAGGGGCGCGACCACGCCATTTCCTTAGAGGGCGAGTGTATGCCGGATTTCAACTCACACGCCCCGCGAGGGGCGCGACCCTATATCTTGTTACAATATAAAGCCGCGCCACAACATGGGCGGAATTTATTTACAAAACCTTTTAGATTTTGAAAATAACTTTTGTTTTTCGGCATTTTTTATCTGCGAACCGTTTAGCAAATAGGTTTTATTTAAGGTTCGCACTTCATATTATTATAACTCCCTCAGGGTCATATGTCTCTTTAGTGCCGTAATGTTCTACACGCCTTTTCCAATTATTCCCAAGATAATAGAATCTTATACTGTCGTATTTCTCGTCTATTATCTTAAGCAGTTTATCCTTTACTTTAAGAAAAGTGCCGTAGTCGGTATCGATCTCAAATACGGAATTTTGTACTCGCTGACCGTAATTCTGACATTCCTTTGCTGCTTTTCTAAGACGCTTTTTGCCTTCGGGTGAAACCGTAGAAACGTCGTAGCTTATCAATACCATCATAATTATCACCTATTTCATCAGATAGCATGGATATTCCTGCAATTCGCCGCGTACATATTTTGCAAGCAGCATACTCTGTACATACGGGATCAATCCGAGAGGGATTTTTTCATTGAGATACGGATGCACTATAGTGCTTCTCTTTTTCTCCTGCCATGCGGTTATGACCTTTTTTCTTCCGTCCTTTGTCAGATAAACGGCTCCGCTTTCCTGTTTTTCAAAATCATCCGGCTTAAGCTGTTTTAGGTTGATCATGGTGAGAACTATCCTCTCGATAATACACCGTGTTTCTTCGACAAGGTCACATGCAAGACTGCTTCTGCCGGAGCGCAGGGCGTGGTAAAACCCATAGCAACTGTCAAGCCCCACTCCCTCAAGCGCCGAAGCATACTGACTTGTCAATACCGAGTATAAAAACGACAGCGCGGCGTTAACGGGGTCGAGCGGAGGGCGCTTTGTCCTTGCACAGAGATAAAAATCATCCTTCTGCTGAAGTATGAGCCGGTCAAAAATGTTGAAATAAGACTTAGCACACGCTCCTTCGATCCCCATTATAGCTTCTTTGTCATAGGTCTCATAAACATGGTCGATGCCGTTTTCTATATCGGAGATACATGCGGATAATTTTCCATCGTCATCAAGCGACGGATTGTCACGCATAGAGCGTCTTATCAGGTATCTTGTGTTTGACAGCTTTGCCGCGACCGTGTTTTGCCATAAGGCGGGATCGGGAGCTGCAAATTTTTCAAACTGCGCCTTTCTCAGAAAAATGTTTCCCTTTGTTGTACCCTGTACTCTCGCTAAAAATTTTCCGTTCGGCGAGAAAAAATTAACAGCTATGCCGTATTCGGTGCATTTTCCCAGCAGAGCGGGGGAGCACCCCAAAAAGCTGAAACAATAGACGTCCTCTATATTAGATAAGGGCATTCTGAATTTTTCGTCGCTGTCCTTTTTGCAGACGATATTTTCACCGTCAAGCGAAAGCCACGCCGTCTCGTCAAGAATGTACAGTGAATTAAGCAGCTTTCTCATTCGCCGCACTCTCCTTTCTGACTCATTACGGTATCCTTTACATTGTATTTTTTTACCTTAGGAAAACAAACGTCCGACATTGAACAGCCCAAACATTTTTGTGATTTTGCTCTGGGAACGATGGCCTTTTCTTCCCGGATCTTTCTTATCTCGCAAAGGATATTCTTCAAAAGCTCGTCGTATTTTTGATATTCCGTATCGAACGGCAGCTTTACCCTTTTGCGTATATCGGAATAATACAGATATGCTTCACTATCGCATCCCCATATGCTGTCCGCGCAAATTTTCTGAGCAAACACTTGTATCGCATCGGTTTCGTTAAAGCCGCCGCCCTTCGGCGCTTTGGGCTTGTATTCGATTATCCTCACCCGAAAGGTCCCGTCGGCTCCTTCTATCTTGATGCCGAAATTATCTCTGACAAATTCGACGCAGTCGACAACTCCGAACAGGTCGTATTCCGGAGAGTCATTGTATACGGTCATATTGCTCCGCACGAGCTTTTCGCTGCTTGAAAAATCATGCGTGCCGTCGTGAACGTGCTCGTGCAGCAGATTTGCCTTAATGACGAAATAGTTTTCCGACCAATCGTCGTTCAGCTCAAGCAGCGAATATCTCCTCGGACAATACATGAAATGCTGGATATTTCTGATATTGACGGAAGTATCGCTCATATCTTCTCGATAAGCTCGACTCCCGCCGGCATTTCGCGGTCTACCGTTATTTTATAGTCGCCGAATTTTCTCGGGACCGAACCGCTGATATTTTCGACGGTTATCTTGTCGAACAGAATGTGCGCGGGCGCGTTTCCGAGGATAGAATCGTGCTTGAAAACATACAGCTTTCTAAGGCACATTTTTCCTCTTGCCGCGCTTCTGTCGTTTTCAAACATATTTATTATCGCCGTCCAGAGCAGTTCAAGGTCATCTTCGGAAAAACCGGTGACTTTCTGCGCAATAGCGGCGGATATGTATCCTTCCGCACGGTAAAGTCCATAGGGTATAATACTTTTTCTGCCCATCTCGGTTTTCTTTTTTTCATTGAAATCCTTATCGGTGGTGACCGCCTGGCGTGTTATCGAAAGCTCCTGAACATATACCGGATCAAGGCTTTTTGCAAAGTTTAACTGCACCGGACCGCACACTATTCCGCACGGATCGTCGCCGGTGCTCATTACCGCGCCGAAGGTGCGAACGTCGTAATAATTTTTGCACATGTAGTCGCGAGCTGCCTTTACATCGTCCTGGTTTTTGCCCTTGTTTCCTTTGGCAAGCCCGCATTCTTCGTATGCCTGCGTAAATTTGGAGTTTAGTGAACGATCGGTCTTGACGAGGATATTATATCCGGGTTCTCCCTCCTTGTAAAGCTCGATAAAATTTCTTATCTTACGTTTAAGGCAGACGTCGGTCACTATTCCTATCATGGCTTCGGGGTCTGTCCTCGGCGCGTTGCCCGCGTCCGGGTCGCCGTTCGGGTTTCCGTTCTCCACATCGAAGAACATTACAAATTCGTACCTGTTTTTGATCGCGTTATCCATTTCAATTCTCCTTTTCATCGGTTTTGTTTGAAGTATAAAGTTTGCTGTTCATCTGGTAATAGCCCACGATAAAGCAGCCCTGGTCATCAAGACTGAGCGTTTTCGGGTAAGTGCCGTCCAATCCGTCTGTAAGCTCCTGGAGAAGCCTGGAATAATATATGTTCGCTTTCTCGTCGAGCTTTCTCAAGTGATAGACCGAAAGCGTTGCGAGCTTCGGAAATACGCTGAGCGGTCTGGAACAAGCGGCTGAAAAATACGCGTCCTTGATGGTGGTATTAAGAGTGCCTTGTGCACAATCACGCTGTATCTTTTCATAGATCGCAAAGAGTCCGCCGCAAAGATACGCGGGATTTTTATTTTCGGTATTCCACGACATGGTGATCACCTCCCTCTTATGTTTACGGTTAAGACAGGCTTTTATAATGCCCGCTCTTGTGTCGTTGAGCTTGATAAAATGATTTTTATCGTCGTCGCTGTCGACCTTTATCCTTTCGATTACCGTCGCAAGCATGCCGTCGGGGTATTTCGTACCGTTGAAAGCGGCGAGCATTATTCCCGCCATAAGCGGAGGCGGTATATCGCGGCTGTCGGAATTTTGCTTTCCGCCCTTTTTAGGCGGGACAAGCTCCCGTTTTATGCTGCTGAAATATATCTGATGCGTCGAGTCTTGCTTTATACGCATATCCTCCTGATGCCTGCGCATATTTTTTATAATGTTGCCAAAGCTGTCTTTATAAATAAATTTCTGACAGATACGCGGACCGTTCGGAGTAAATCCCGCGATATAAAACGTAACGTTTTCATCGGTATTTTCGGGAATGTAGGGAACTATTCCGGACTTGATATGTTTTTCCGCGGCATTGATATCGCTTTCCTTAGTACCGTCAACAGAGGCTTCATCGCCGGCGCCGCCGCCGGCCAGATCTAACCAGGCTTTACATTCCGGCGAGTCGTTTTTCTTCATCGCGAAGAATATCACCGTCATCTTGTCGATAAGTATATGGTGATTTTTGTCCTCCAGAAGAAATTTAAGCATCGAGGTGTATTTCTTCATGGCAAGCTCGGAAACGTTGCTGTTATAGGACTGCGTTTTACCGTAGGACTCAAAGGCGGTGTCGTTCATGCTTACCAGCTGACTGCCCGACGACTGTCCGTTAGGGAATTTCACCTTATCATGCAATCTTGCAATAGGCAGCTTTTTTCCTAAAATGCCGCATACCGCCGTATCGGTATCGCTGTCCTGATCTGCGGCTTTAGCGATACTTTCGTATCTTTCCTTAAGCTGAGGATCGTCATTGATAAAATTGCCTCTTTCTTCCAGAGCAAACGCAAAGTAGGAACCGTTGTAATTGCTGCCTATCTTCATAAGCTCGGGGTTTTCGGTCTCGTTTTCCGGCACCCAATTTTCAATGAAGCTTCTGTAAGCCTTGGACATCGGAGAATCCAGCCCGTCTGTAAATTCAAGCTCATGCTTTACAAACGCCTGATGGGATTTTCGAGCCTTGTCGGTTTTATCATCGGGAGTAAATTTACCGCTTGCCTTATCGAAATTAAGCCCGAAAATATAATTTGCCCGATGCTCGATATAATTTGAATCTATACCCGGCTTTTGAGTTCGCTTAGGAAATAATATTTCTTTTGGCTTGAAAAAGGGTATTTTATTTCCTTTTTTATCGAATCTGTACGACGGGGCTCCGATCAGCTTTCCTATGCTTTCTATTTTGCCGTCGGGAGAAAGGACTATGCAGTAATTTACGGCTTGATTTGCCCAGCCTTCCTGCGTTGAGTCGCTTTTCTCTTTAAGATCGGCGTACTCGCATAATGCGTTTATCAGCATACGATACCTCCCTTGTATTTTTGAACGTCTATCACACCGTTTATCATGTGCGGACGGTAGTATAAAGCGTCCGCCTTGTCGGAAAAGACAGGTTCGTCCCAGTTGCCGTTTACCGGAATGCCGTTATCCGCAAATTTCAATCCGTACAGCATAAAGCCGAGATCGATATCGCCTTTAAGCGATCCGTCCACCTGCGACAGGTCGAAATCGTCTACAAGCTCGATACGCTTGACCGAAAACTCATGGCATCCTAAACAAGGCTGTCTGAAATACTGCCCCTTTTTAAGACGGCGAAGCATGATATTGTAGTGCTTTTCCTCGCTTTCATCGTCATGCTCCGATTTTATGCCGGTCAACTCAAGGTGGAATGATAAGCCGTACTTCACGTCTTTGAGCAGCATCCCCGAACGCTGGCTGCGATCCTCCGACGTGTATATTGCCGCCGGTTCGCCGCCGTTCATCTGCCTTTTAACGGCAGAGATCGGGAGCTTGCTCTTCACTTCGTTTCTCCTTACGTTTGTGAACTTGATGGGATTGAAAACGATGATCCTGTCAATGACGACCCTTACCGCGGGCTTCCAGTATATAGATTTTACAAGCCCTTCCATCGCGGAAACGGTAGGCACATCGTAGCTTACCTTCTCTACTTTAAGCTCCGGACGCGTAAACAGCGCATAATCGCCCTCGATCATTATGTTGAACCCATAGCTCATGTGATCATCTCCTTTATTTTTAATATAACTTAACTTGCATATTTTTGTCAATTGCATATTATCACAATTCAGAACAAAAATATTTGTTAAATTTTCATAAAATAACTTGCACTATAAGCAGTATCCGTTCTTTTACATTTGATCAAAGCCGCTGCATTTTGCTTTATTTTGATTTTACCATGATCACTGTACCATAGAAAGTACAGAGATAGCTTTTTTGCAAAAAATTCAAATCTGGACAACTCTCCGATATTATGCTATAATTACTATATCAAATTTAGTTTTGCCTGCTGACTTAGCAAGACCCGGGAAGCACAGGCATTTACTATCGATGTAAGCCGTATTGAAAAGGAGAGAGCATGAGCTTTTCACAAAAGACTTTGGATTTTCTGTTTGAAAATCGTTTGCACGACGATAAAACATGGTTCAACGCCCACAAGGAGGAATACAGGGAATATGTGCTGCGCCCGTTCGGCGAGCTGCTGCTGGATATGCAGGAGGCGATGGCGAAGATAGACGGTTCTATTATATGCGAACCTAAGAAAATATCCCGTATCTATAAGGATGCGCGGTATTCTCACGACAGCATTTTCCGCGAAGAGGTATGGTACAATTTTTCCCGCTGCGTAGGCAATGACGTTTCCCCGACGTACTATATAGTTATAGGCAGGGGAAAGCTGGAATACGGCTGCGGCTATTATGCCGCTCCAACGGCGGCGATGCAGGCTATGCGGGATATGATAATAAACGACGAGCCTATTGCTAAAAAGGCGTTATCCGCTTATAAAAAGCAAAAGATATTTACGCTGTACGGCGACAAATTCAAGCGTTCGCGCTATCCCGAACAGTCCGACGAAAAGCGCGACTGGCTGGAGCGCAGGAATGTTTTTCTGTCATATTCCACCGACGACGGCGGGATAATTTTCGATAAGCAGCTGCACCGTCGGATATCCGATGATTTTAAGACGATACTTCCGGTATATAAGCTGCTGCTCGCCGCTCAGGAAAAGCTGAACGAATGCTAAATATCAAGGAAATTTTTGCGTGAGCCGAAGAGCTTTTATTGACAAACTTTGTCGAATATGGTAGTATTGTGAATGTAAAACCAAGTCTATCATGAGGAACAAGATGAAAAAATACATTCACAATATTTTGCTTATTGTCGTATCGGCGGGAATATCGCTGCTGCTGATGTCCTGCGCGGCGGGAAATTTTAATTCCGCTTTTAGTAACGCCGCGTCAAACGAAAGCACCGCGCCGATCTCCGGATCGGAAAACAGCGAGCCGGGATCTTCCGCTGAAACTACAACGCAGACAACGACGCAGACTACAGTTAAAACGACAGCTGCGACCACAACGCAGACTACCGCAACAACTGCGACCACTACGACCGCGAATACTACAGCACAGACTACTCCCGAAAAGTCATATGCATCTAATGCCGCCGCTAAGCCGTCAGCAGTTCCGCCCGAAACGAAAAAGCCGGAGACTACCGCCGTTACCGCGGCTCAGACGCAGGAAAGCCGTCCGGTGAAAGAAACCGCGTATACGGCGGAAATGTACGTAAATAAAAGCTGTGCCGCTCATATCAAGGCGGATGAAAGCTCCTCCGTGGTGCAGCGCTTTAAGCTGAATGAAAAGGTAGATATAACGGCGTCCACCGACAACGGCTTTTACCGGCTGAAAAGCGGCGGATATTTAGCAAAGGAATTTTTGTGCTCCGGCAAGACGGTGGCGTTTTCCACCTCTACTTCGCAAAGCGACGCGGTGGCGATACCGAAAAAGCCGCCAGCAAGCACCGATAAGTCAAGCGACTTTTACGATCCCGCCAAGGCGATAGCGTATGCGCGCAGCAATTGGAACAACGGCATAGGACATTGCGCGGCGTTTGCCGAAAAGTGCCTTGAAGCTGGAGGGATATACGGACTCAGCGACATCGGCGCGACTACGCTTTATAATCAGCTTATGGCGTCTGGGCTGGGCTATGCGGTGCAGCTGACTCGGGATAAGGACGGATATATTAACGCACAGGATTACGCATTCCCCGGGGATATAATATTCTTTTACTGTCCGACCGATAAACGAATGGTACACGCCGTAGTGTATAACGGCAGCACCAAGGACGGACTGGTGCAGGCGTACTCCCATAATCCCGCAAACGACGGACAGCGTGCGCTGAATTACAGCAAGACCTGCCCCGACGACTGCGGCACCGAGATAAAGACCGCAGCGCTGTTCTGCTTTTACCGCAATCCTATAAATAGTGAAAAACCGGACAGTAAGCCGGTGCTTTCGGCAAAGCCGGACAAGGATACCGTAGATTTTACCTGGACTGCCGACTATCTGTATAACGACAGCGCGCTGGTGGTCATAGACGAAGACGGCGACGAGGTATACCGCTGCAGCATGAAAAACAGCACCTCGCATTCGCTGAGATTCTATTCCGACGAGGAATACACCGTCTACATAGAAACTTATATCGGCGATATCACGGTGAAAAGCAACGAGGTGAAATTCCGGCTTCCTATGGCGAATAACAAGCCCGAAGAGGCACAGTAAATTTCTGACAAAATTTTTTCTTCAACGCTTGACAGCGATTTTTGATTGTGCTATACTGTGTTTATTAAAATCAAGCAGATACACATGAGGGCATAAATGAAAACATCAGTCAAATATATATTGCTTTGCGGCGTAGCGATGATAATATCGCTTGTCATGATGTCCTGTTCGGTAAATAAAGGGCAGAACGCATCTTCGCAAGCGACGGATACGTTTTCGACCGCGCCGACCTCTGTCGAAACGACTCCTGCCACAACTACGGATACCGCAGCGCCGAAAACCACCACAGCGCAGACAACGACGCAGACTATTATAGTTAAAACGACCGCTGCGACCACAACGCAGACGACCACTACAACGACTGCCGCGACAACGCCGGAAGTCACCAACGCTCCTCCGGCTTCGACAGCGCCACAATCGGTCCCCGCGGTGGATAACAGCAAGCCGTGGAAAGAGACCGCGCTTGATAAAGAGCTGTATGTAAATACCTATTGCTTCAGCCGCGCAAGAGCGGAGATAGGCTCCGCTGCGGTAAACGCCTATTACTCGAATCAAATGCTCAAGGTGGTAGCTATCACCGATACCGGCTATTACAAGCTGGAAAACGGCGAATATATACATACCGATTTTTTAAGCGACGGATATTACGTGACCTTCAACACCACTTCATCTAAATACGAGGCGGCTCCGATACCGAAAAAGCCGCCCGCTGATACCGAAAAGACCTGCGAATATTACGACCCGCGCAAGTCGCTGGCGTATGCGGCGGAACAATGGGACAGCGGTATCGGACATTGTGCGGCGTTCGGTCAGGCATGTATAGCGGCGGGAGGGATCCACGGGCTTACCGATATAGGCGCAACGCCGCTGTATAATCAGCTGCTTGCCTCGGGACTGGGCTTTGCGGTGGAGATATCGCGCGACGAAGAGGGCTATATAAGAGTGCCGGATTATGCTTTTCCGGGGGATATCATGCTGTTTTACTGCCCTAAGGAAAACTGCATGGTGCATACTCTGCTATATAACGGCACCGATAAAGAGGGACGCGCTAAGGCTTACGCGCATAACGAGGCGGACGACGGTCAGCAGGCGTTGGAATATTACAGCTTCTGTCCGGACTGGTGCGGAGCAGATATAGATAATCTCGCATTGTTCTGCTGGTACAGAAATCCCGACGTCATGAAAATGCCGGATGATCCGCCGACGCTCACCGTCAAAACAAAAAACACCTCGGCGGACTTTAACTGGCAAGCGGATTTCCTTTATTCAAACAGCGAGCTTGTAGTGCTTAATAAAAGCGGCAAAGAGGTATACCGCGGGAAAATGGGCACCGATACCGAACAGTCGCTGACGTTTTATTCCACCGAGCAGTATACCGCGTATGTAGAAATGTATATAGGCAGCGAGATAACCGTAAAGAGCAACGAGGTAAAATTCAATGTGCCGAAAGCTGCCTCAAAAAATAAGAACTGAACATAAAGACCGCTTTGGATAACAAAACGGTCTTTTGTTTTTCGACATATTAAGAGGAATAGCGGCAGGATTTTACTTGACTATTTCGGCAAAAAGTGATATACTGTTTTAAGATAAGAATTGTTATCGTTTTTAAGGAGAAATTATGACTATATTCTATAAGTTTCAGGGAAAGCTGTATGCGAACATAACCAACCGCTGCCCCTGCGCGTGCGTTTTCTGTTTAAGGAAGAACGGGGACGGAGTAGGCGACAGCGACAGCCTTTGGTTAGAGCGCGAACCGACTACGGAGGAAATAATCAAGGCGTTTGACGAGTTTGACAAAGAGGGCATGAACGAGCTGGTGTTCTGCGGCTACGGAGAGCCTATGGAAAGGGCGGACGTGCTGATGGACGTGGCGCGTCATGTAAAGCGCGTCAGCGATATGAAGATAAGGATAAACACAAACGGACTTGTAAATCTTATAGACCCGGCGTTCGACGTTTATTCCATGAGGTACATAATAGACAGTATCTCGGTAAGCCTTAACGCGCCCGACGCGGATTCTTATTATGAAGTGACCCAGCCCGCGTTCGGTCTGCCGGCGTATCATTCGATGATAAGCTTTGCGCTGCTGGCAAAATCCATTGTAGGCGACGTGACCTTTACGGTGGTGGACGTGATAAGCGAAAAGCAGATAGCCGATTGTCAAAAGCTCGCGGACGATCTGCATATCCCGCTTAGGATAAGACATAACGTCACCGACAACGAAAGCTACACCTGATAAAGCGAAAGGAGAGCTTTGTGAACTATTCTCAGCAGAGGAACTGTATACTGGACATTGTGGTGTCCGATCCGATACACCCGACCGCGGAGCAGGTTTACAACGCAGCAAGGGAGAAATATCCGCGCATAAGCCTCGGCACGGTATACAGAAATCTTAATCAGCTCGCCGAGATAGGAGCGCTGAAAAAGATATGCAGTCCCTACGGCAGCGTGAGATTCGACGGACGCACCGACCCGCATTTTCATATGGAATGTACGGTATGCGGCGGGGTGTTCGACGTCGAGCTGCCGGAATTGCCGCAGTTAGAGGAAAGAATAGACAAAGAATGCGGGTTTGCGGTGACGCGTTACGAGATAGGCATACAAGGCGTTTGCAGAGATTGCCGGCAAAAATGTGAAAATTACAAAAACGGTATTGACAAACCCGAGGTTAAGTAATATAATAATAACGTAATCTGTTTCAGGGCGGAGTGAAATTCTCCACCGGCGGTATAGTCCGCGCGCCCGTTTTCGGGCTGATTCGGTGAAATTCCGAAACCGACGGTCATAGTCCGGATGAAAGAATCAGAAATGCGCTGCCGTAAAATCTCATACATACGGCTCACACTTTTGAAAAATAACGCCCTGTCGTTTTTGACAGGGCAGTTTTTATTAAAAATCATTTTTTGCCATTAGAAACAGTTACGGAAAGGATGATTTTTATGCAAAAAACACAAGTTCAGTCCGAAAGGACAAGAAAGCTCTTTGACACCAGAAAGCTGGTATTTACCGCGATGCTTGCGGCGATATCTGCGGTGCTGTATATGTTTTCATTCAGCATTCCGATATTGCCGACGTTTTTGACCTACGACTTTTCGGACGTTCCGGCGGTGCTCGCGGCGCTTACCATGGGGCCGGTATCCGGCGTTTTTGTAAGCCTGATAAAGGCATTGCTCAATCTCGGTTCTTCCATGACCGGAGGAGTAGGGGAGCTGGCGGATTTTGCGATGAGCTGCTTTCTGATAATATCCGCGGGTATCATCGGTAAGAAGTTCAACACCTATAAAGGCGCGATAATCGGCTGCATTATAGGAAGCGTGCTTATGGCGGCGCTTTCGATAGTCACAAATTACTTTATAGTCTATCCGATATACGCCAACATAATGCCGATAGAAGCGATACTTCAGATGTATAAGGACATAAATCCGAATGTGGACGGCCTGCTCGGCTGCATATTAATGTTCAATACGCCGTTTACTCTGGTGAAAGGATTGATAGCGTCGGCTATCTGTCTGCCGCTGTATAAGGTGCTGCGACCGGTGTTCAATTCGTATTACAGAAAATAAATACCGCATATGTAAAAATGACCTGTTATGTATAAAACATAGCAGGTCTTGTTTTTATCTGATTTTAATATTTATCGCCGTTTTACCGCAGAGTAGACAGCCGCCATGCCTTTCGGTAAAAGGTCGGGCTCGCTGATATGCGGATGAGAAACGAACGGCTCGGCGTATTGTGCAAGCCCGCCGGTCATTATCAGCGAGACCGGACAGCCCAGCTCCTCTTCGATCCTTGCGGTCAGTCCGTCTATCATTGCGGCAGCGCCGAATATCGCTCCGGAAAGCATACATTCCTCGGTGTTTTTTCCTATCGCGTGTCGCGGCGTTTTAAGCTGTACCTTTGAAAGCTGCGCCGCGCGGTCGCAAAGCGCATTAAGCCCGGTGCTTATCCCCGCGCAGATAGCTCCGCCCAGGAATACCCCGCCTTTTCCTATGACGTTAAAGGTGGTGGCGGTACCCATATCCACCGTCACCGCGGGAAGCTTGCAGCACCTTTTCGCCCATACCGCATCGGCGAGTCTGTCCGCGCCTACTTTTTCCGGTTCGGGAAGATCGAGCGTAAGACCGGCTGTGCTTTGGTTTACCTCTACCGCAAAATTTCCGATAAGCGCTTTTACAGACTGCTGCATAGGTGCGGTAATATCAGGTACTACGCTGCATATCGCCGCGCCGTCGATACTTTTTATATCGACGTTCGCTTTATCAAGCACCGAGCGTATCATATCAAGATAGCGGTTTTGGCTGTCGGAACGGACGGTATCCGTGCGAACGGAAAAGTTTACGTCGTAATCATCGCCGTTTGGAGTCAGACCGCAAAAGCGTATTGTAGTGTTTCCTATATCTATCGTCAGGATCATGGCGTTCCTTTCATTTGATATGCTGTTCTATCATATCCAGCAGCTTTGCCGCCGCGTCGTCCTTGCTCATAAGCGGCAATTCGGCGCAGCTGTCCGGCGTTATCAAGGTAAGCACGTTAGTATCTCCGGCAAAGCCCGCGCCTGGAGTGTTAAGGTCGTTAGCCGCTATCATGTCGAGCTTTTTATCGTTTAACTTTTTGCGGGAGCTTTCCAAAAGGTCGCGGGTCTCCATTGAAAAGCCGCAGACGAACATATCGTCATGGCGGTTTTTTGCCACCCAGGAAAGAATATCCTCGGTGCGTTCAAGCGGCAATACGTTCATGTCGTCGGATTTTTTTATTTTGTTTTCGGCGATGTTTGCCGGACGGTAATCCGCGACGGCGGCGCACATTATAAGTATATCGGTCTCGGGCAATACTTTTTGCACCTCGCAAAGCATATCCGCCGCCGAAACGGCTTCGGTATTTTTTGCGAACCTTACCGGCGGCAAGGCGGTTTTGCCGGATATAAGCGTTACCTGCGCGCCTCTTAAGACTGCCTCATGCGCTATAGCATAGCCCATTTTTCCGCTGCTGTGATTGGTGATGAACCGCACCGGATCGACAGCCTCGCGGGTAGGTCCTGCGGTAACGGTAACATGTTTTCCCGCAAGCGTTTTTTCTTTTGCCAGCTTAAGCTCTATATAGTCCAGCATTACCTGCTGATCGGGAAGTCTGCCGCTGCCGCTGTCCCCGCAGGCGAGCGTTCCGCTGTCCGGCGGTATTATCTCAAAGCCGTATTTTATAAGCGTTTTTATATTATCCTTGGTTATCGGATTTTCCAGCATGGCGGTATTCATCGCGGGCGCTATCAGCTTAGGGCATTTAGCGGCAAGCACCGTGGTAGTAAGCATATCGTCCGCGATACCGTGCGCTAACTTTGCGATTACGTTTGCGGTGGCGGGGGCGATAAGAATAAGGTCGGCCGCCTTTGCAAGCGAAACGTGGGCAACGTCGAACTGATAGTCCCGCGCGAAGGTGTCGGTGATACAGCGATTGCCGCTCAGCGTTTCAAAGGTCAGCGGGGTGACAAATTCCGTCGCGTTTTTTGTCATTATCACATGTACCTGTGCGCCCGCCTTGTGAAGCGCGCTGACAACGCCCGCCGCTTTGTAAGCCGCTATCCCTCCGGTAACGCCGACTATGATATATTTTCCTTTAAGACCGTTCATAATTTTCCTTTCAGTCAAGCTCTTCTAACCTGCCGTGCTTTTCATATTCGGTAACGCGGGCGATACGGTTCTCTTCGTCCACGAACACCACTTTCGGACGGTGTGCGCGCGCCTCTTGCTCGGTCATGTCGGCAAACGCCATTATTATCACCTTATCGCCGACGTTAAAATGCCATGCCGCCGCGCCGTTAAGACAGATAATGCCGGAGCCGGGCGCTCCCGCTATAGTGTAGGTCTCAAGCCGTGCGCCGTTGTCAACGTCGGCGACCAGCACCTTTTCATATTCCAGTATCCCCGCCGCCTCAAGCAGCAGGCTGTCCACCGTAACGGAGCCGATATAATCTATATCCGCCTCGGTAACGGAGGCACGGTGTATTTTGCTTTTAAGCATGGTAACGGTCATTATTATTCTCCTACGGTAAAATTGTCTATAAGGCGGGTCTTTCCGATGTATACCGCCATCGCCACCAGTACGCCGTTTTGAAGCTCGTCTACCGGCAGTATGGTAACGCCGTCTACCGCGCTTACGTAATCTATACGGGCGAGCGGCTCTTTTTCTATCGATTCGGTCATGGCGGATATTACCTTTGCCGCGTCATGTTCGCCCTCTCTTATCATTTTTTGACCGAGCAGCAGGGCTTTATGGAGTACCAACGCCGCCTGCCGTTCCTCGCTGTTAAGATAGGTATTGCGGGAGGACTTTGCCAGGCCGTCCGGCTCTCTTACGATGGGGCAGCCTACTATCTCTATGCCGTAGGACATATCCCGTACCATTTTGCGGATTATCGCGAGCTGCTGAGCGTCTTTCTGCCCGAAATACGCCCTGTCCGGAGTTACGATATTGAACAGCTTTGCAACGACGGTGCATACTCCGCGAAAATGTATAGGTCGGGTCTTGCCGCAGAGCATTTTCGGCATATCCGAAAGTATCTCTACATAAGTAGCGGCGTCCGGCTCGTACATTTCCTCCACCGACGGGTAAAACACCATGTCCGCGCCATGCTGACGAAGCAAAGCGCAGTCATGCTCAAAATCCCTCGGATAAGCCTCAAGATCCTCGCCGGGAGCAAACTGGGTGGGGTTTACAAAATCTGATACCACCACGCGGTCGCATTGGGAAACCGCCTTGTTTACAAGGCTTGCGTGTCCCTCGTGCAGGTAGCCCATAGTCGGCACCAGCCCGATGGTAAGCCCCTGCGCTTTCCATTTTGAGACCTGCTCGCGAACCTGAGCTATCGTAGTTGCTATTATCATATCGCTCACTCCTCGTCACTATATTCTTTGTCAAGACTTGCCAGAAATTCCTCCGGGCAGTCGCTTTTTGCGTAGGTGTTTTCCTCGGCGGGAAAGCTGCCGGACTTGACGGCTTTATCATATGCCGAAAACGCCTCGGTCATCGCTTTGCCTATCTCGGAAAAGCATTTTACAAATTTCGGAGCGCCGCCGTCGGTCATGCCCAGCATATCCTGATATACCAGCACCTGACCGTCGCAGCCCGCGCCCGCGCCTATTCCTATCGTTATCATCTTTACTTTTTTAGTGATAAGCGCCGCGAGCTTTGGCGGTACGCATTCCAGTACCACCATGAACGCCCCGGCCTCCTGCACGGCGAGCGCGTCGTCAAGCACCCTGCGGGCGTTTTCCTCACCCTTGCCCTGTACCTTGAACCCGCCGAAAGCGTTTACCGACTGCGGAGTCATTCCTATATGTGCGCAGACCGGTATGCCCGCGTTGGTTATCGCCTTTATCTGCTCGCAGACCGCCGCGCCGCCTTCCAGCTTTACGGCGTTCGCACCGGTCTCCTTTATCAGTCTGCCCGCGCTGAGTAAAGCCTGCTCTGCCGACGCCTGATAGCTCATGAACGGCATATCCATTATTACAAAGGCGTTTTTGCAGCCGCGAACCACGCTGCGGCCGTATATTATCATTTCGTCCAGCGTCACCGGAAGAGTAGTGTCATACCCCTGCATGGTCATGCCGAGGCTGTCGCCTACCAGGACGGTATTTATCCCCGCCGCGTCTACAAGCCGTGCGGTGGTGTAATCGTAGCAGGTGAGCTGAGATATTTTTTCGCCCCGCAGCTTCATCTCGACGAGCGTGGCGGTGGTGTTTTTTGTCATAATTCTTCCTCCTTTTCAAGATACGAAACAAGCGCTGAATAATCCCTGTCGGGATTTTTTATTTTAGCTATAGTTATCATTTTAAGACAGCAAAGCCGATACAGCTTCTTATCGAGCGAATCGGAAATCGCGCCGAGCTGCTTTTTCACCGTGAGGGTATCGCACCTTTCCACCGGACCGGTAAGAGAAGCCTTTGCTCCGCTTTGAAGTATGTTTTTAAGATTGCTTTCCATTAACGGAGCCAGCGCGTCCAAAGCCTCGGTTTCGGTAAACCCGCAGTCTTTAAGCAGCTGCGTTCCGGTTTCGGAAAGCGCGCAGACCGCGTTAGATACGATAGAGCAGCCGGCGTGATAGCGCGCTTTGCTTTCGGGAGCTATGATCTTCGTCCTGATATTAAGCCCTGCGAAAAATTCTTCCCATTGCTTTGCTCCGGGTCGGTCTTCTATACAAAAAAACGCATCCGTCAGCCCTTTATACGCGGTGAATTTATCACTGAAAGGATACAACGGATGTATTGCAAAACCCTGCGCGGCATGACTTTCGATATCGGGAAAAGCGTCCGATACCGTCAGAGCGCCGCTGCAATGGCATATTGACTTGTCGGCTGTCTCAAAACTCCTCAGCGACAGATATACCGGGAGTATTTCTTTGTCCGGTACCGTCAGGAAGATAACATCGCTGTCACGGATCAATTCTTCAATACTTAAATATTGTTTTGTGCCGGTAAATAGTGCCGCCTCTTTGGACGATACTCGGCGCCTGCTGTAGTAGCCGGTCACCGGAACGCCGCTTTCGGCGAACAGCTTTCCCAAAGAAAAGCCGACCTTTCCCGCTCCGATAAAGCCTATGTTTGAAATTGACATACCGCATCACCTTACCTTTATGTGACGCGATGTTTAAGTTTTGAGATGATGAAAGCCGGTACAGTTGCCGTAATGGAATACTATCCGCTTTTACATTACCATAATAACATAAAACGCCGTTATTGTCAAGTGTGCATAAAATGCCGCCGTCCTCTTGATTTTTCCCGAACGATAGAGTATAATTAAAGTAATATATTTTTTTGAGAGGAAACGGATATGACAGTAAAAACCTTTTATCTTAACAGCGAGAAGACGGTGTACCTCAAGGCTTACATGCTCGACGACGTGGAGGGGCTGCCGTTTTGCAATAAGCGTCCGGCGATACTTATACTGCCGGGCGGCGGATATGAATACTGCTCTGCGCGCGAGGCGGAGCCTATAGCCATGAGATACGCCGCGGAGGGGTATAACACCTTTATTTTGATATACAGCGTCAAAAAGCGCTATCCCGCGTCGCTGCTCAACGCGGCGTATGCGATCAAAAAAATAAGAGAGCGCAGCGAGGAATTTAATATCGATCCCGATAAGCTGGCTGTCTGGGGCGCAAGCTCAGGCGGACATCTCGCCGCCTGCACCGCCACCATGTGGAGCGATCCGGTGATATATAAAGCGCTGGACTGCCAGCCGGAGGACATCAGACCTAACGCCGCGGTGCTGAGCTATCCGGTGATAAGCGGCGTTACAAATCCCCATAAAGGCTCTTTTGATATCCTGCTCGGGGAATATCCCACCCGCGACGATCTTTCCAAGCTGTCGGCGGAAAACCGCGTTACGCCGAAAACGCCGCCGATATTTATCTGGTGTACGGCGGACGACGACTGCGTTCCCGCGCAGAACAGCCTTGTAATGGCGAAAGCGTGCGTTTCCAACAAGGTGCCGTGTGAATTACATATGTACGATTCCGGCCCGCACGGGCTTTCCACCTGCGATAAGGCGACCGGCTGGAACGAGTATTTCTATCTTGACAATTGCAAAAAGTGGATAGAGTTATCGGTAAAATTCCTTGAAAAGTATATGAATGTGTGAGCTTAGAAAAAGGAGATACATCAACATGACCAAAAAGCCTTTTGTAACAAAGGAGAAATTACAGGAGATAATAAAGGACTATCCCACGCCGTTCCATATTTACGACGAAAAGGGGATAGTTGAAAACGCGCGTAAGGTAAAGCAGGCGTTTTCCTGGAACAAGGGCTACCGCGAATATTTTGCGGTAAAGGCTACCCCAAATCCTTACATAATGAAGCTGCTTATGGACGAGGGCTGCGGCTTTGACTGCTCGTCCTATACCGAGCTTATGCTGTCGGATAAGGTCGGCGCAAAGGGGCAGGATATAATGTTCAGCTCAAACGCTACCCCCGACGCGGATTTTCGCCTTGCTTACAAGCTCGGCGCGGTGATAAATCTTGACGATTTCACCCATATAGAGGTGCTTGACAAGCTGACCGGCATACCCGAGACCATCTCCTGCCGCTATAATCCCGGAGGAGAATTTAAGATCAGCGAAAAGGGCAACGTTATGGACACGCCCAAGGATGCGAAGTACGGCTTCACCCACGATCAGCTTATAGAGGGCTACCGGCTGCTTAAGCAAAAGGGCGCTAAGCGGTTCGGAATGCACGCGTTTTTAGCGTCCAACACGCTGACGAACGATTATTATCCGGTGCTGGCGGGAATACTTTTCCGCACGGCGGTGGAGATAAAGGAAAAGACCGGCGTAAGTCTGGACTTTATAAATCTGTCCGGCGGCGTGGGGATAGCTTACCGCCCCGACCAGACCCCCAACGACATCATGGCGATAGGCGAGGGGGTAAGAAAGCAGTTCGAGGAGATACTGGTTCCGGCGGGGCTGGGGAATATAAGCATATTTACCGAGCTTGGCAGATTCATGCTTGCGCCGTACGGACATCTTGTAGCGACCGCGATACGGGAAAAGCACATTTACAAGGAATATATAGGACTTGACGCGTGCGCGGCGAACCTTATGCGTCCCGCCATGTACGGCGCTTATCATCACATTACGGTGGCGGGCAAGGAGGATATGCCCTGCGACCATATGTATGATATTACCGGAGGACTGTGCGAGAATAACGACAAATTCGCCGTTGACCGCATGCTGCCGAAGATAGATATCGGCGATATCATCGTGATACACGACGCCGGAGCGCACGGCTTTTCTATGGGATATAACTACAACGGCAAGCTGCGCAGCGCGGAGATACTGCTTAAAGCCGACGGCAGCTATCAGCTTATCCGCAGAGCCGAAACGCCCGAGGATTATTTTGCGACCTTTGATTTTTCAAAGGAATACAACTTCAAGAAATAAGACTTAAACGGGAGTAAATCTCCCGTTTTTAGTTATAGTTATAGTTAAGGAGAGGTTTTATGCCTGACGCTTGCAGCATAGAAAACAGCATAGTAAAAAAATACAAAAAGCCGATATGGAACAGATTTATCAAGGGGTTAAAGGAATACCGGCTCATAAACAGCGGCGACAGGGTGGCGGTATGTATCTCCGGCGGCAAGGATTCCATGCTGCTGGCAAAGTGCATACAGCGGCTGCAAAAATACAGCGACGTGCCGTTTACCGCCGAATATATCATCATGGATCCCGGCTACAATAAAGAAAACCGCAGGCTGATAGAATATAACGCCGAACTGCTCAATATACCGGTGCGTTTTTTTAATACCGAAATATTCGAGATAGTGGCGGATATAAAGGACAGTCCGTGTTATCTTTGTGCGAGAATGCGGCGGGGGTATCTTTACAGCAAGGCAAAGGAGCTGGGCTGCAATAAGATCGCGCTGGGACATCATTTTGACGACGTTATAGAAACTATACTTAT
>CANRII010000031.1 GCA_947630685.1 uncultured Ruminiclostridium sp.
TGCAGATTTTATTCTAACAGAAATCGATCACTTTTTCCTTGTCTTTTTTATCTTTCGGTCTCACATCTATTGTAACATTACATTTTTTTGTATATGGGATAAGCGTGTGTATTGACTATCCGGTTATTTTATGGTACAATAGTATAAATACACACCGAACGGGGGCAGGACATGGACGGAAATCTGATAGTTATAGAGGGGCTGGACGGCTCCGGAAAGACCACGCAGCTTGAGCGGCTGAAAGAAAAGTACGGCAGCCGTGTAAGATTTATCAGTTTTCCTATATATGACAGTCCCAGCGGAGAGATAATATTGCGGTATTTGGCCGACGGATACAACGAAAAAGACCCTAAGACGGGCTGTTATACCGCGTCATCATTTTATGCGATAGACAGATATATAAGCTATAAGACCGATTGGGAAAAGGACTACAGATCGGGGAAAACTATAATCGCGGCGCGCTACACCTCGTCGAACGCGATATATCAGATGGCAAAGCTGCCGCGCGAAAACTGGGACAGCTTTCTTGACTGGCTGACCGATCATGAGTTTAGAAAATTCGGGATACCAAAACCCAAGCTGACGGTTTTTTTGGACATGCCCACCGACATCTCGCAAAAGCTGCTCAGTCAAAGGTATCACGGCGACGAGCATAAAAAGGATATACACGAAAGCAATATCGCTTTTTTGAAAAACTGCCGTGACGCGGCGATGTACGCCGGTAAAAAGCAGGGCTGGGAGATCCTACCCTGTTCCGACGGGACGAAGCCTCTGCCGGTAGATACGATAAGCGCAGAGCTGGAAAAGATAATAAAGCGCGTGGTAAATATTAGCTGAAAAGGGATTGATCGGGTGCTTAAGTTCAAAGAGATAGAGATCTCAGACAAGCAATGGATACAGCCGCTACTGGAGCTGTCGGACTATCAGGGCTGCGAATATAATTTCACAAACAATTTCGTCTGGAAGGATATTTTTGACAACACCGTGTCAAGGTGGCAGGATTTTTATATATGCAGATCCGGCGACGGCTTTATATTCCCCGCAGGGCGTGGAGATATAAAAGGGCTTATACATGAGCTTGACGAATATTGCAGATCGGTCGGGCTGAAATTCAGATTCGTAAGTATGGACAGATCGGCAAAGCTGCTGCTGGAACAAGAGTTTCCGGGAGAATTTGAATTTTTCTCAAAAGACGATTATTTTGATTACATATACAGCGCCGAAGCTCTGCGAACGCTGAAAGGCAAAAAGCTGCACTCAAAGCGCAATTATATCAATCGGTTCAAAGAGCTTGACTACACCTTTGAAAGGATCACGCCGGACAATATCGCGGAATGCCGGGAAATGAGCGCCGAATGGTGCCGCCGCAACAACTGCGAGATAAACCCCGACAAAAGCGACGAGATGTGCGCGGTCGGGGTGGGACTGGAGCATTATTTCAAGCTCGGCTTAGAGGGCGGACTTATCCGGGTAAACGGAAAAGTGCAGGCGTTTTCTTACGGGGAACGGCAAAATTCCAACACGTTCGTTACGCATGTTGAAAAAGCGTTCACCGATCTTGACGGAGCGTATCCGATGATAAACTGGCTCATAGCAAACGAGCTGTGCGGCGGATACGAATATATAAACCGCGAGGAGGATATGGGCGAAGAAAACCTTAGAAAGGCAAAACGTTCCTACCACCCCGCATATATGCTTGAAAAATACACCGCCGTGCGTATCGGCGGCAAATGACCTTGAAAGGAGCAGCATTATGGTATACGTATTTTTGGCAAACGGATTTGAGGAGACCGAGGCTATCGCGCCGATCGACATATTAAAGCGCGCGGGCGTACAAGTCGTTACGGTAGGCGTCGGCGGAGATAAAATAACCGGCTCTCACGGGATAACCGTCACTCCGGACGTTATCGAGCAGGACGTGCTGCTTACCGATAAGGTGGAGATGATAGTGCTGCCCGGAGGAATGCCCGGTACGCTGAATCTTGAAAAAAGCGCTGCCGTGCAGGCGGCGATACGCTTCTGCTCGGACAACGATAAACGCATAGGCGCTATTTGCGCGGCGCCGTCCATAATAGGAAAATTAGGGCTGCTTAGCGGCAAACAGGCTATCTGCTTCCCCGGCTTTGAAGAATTCCTTACCGGCGCGTCGCTGTCCGATAAAAAGGTAGTTACCGACGGCAATATCACCACCGCCGCAGGAGCGGGCGCGGCGATAGAGTTCGGTCTGGAGCTTGCAAAGCAGCTTAAAGGCGAGGCAAAATCAAACAGCGTGCGCGCGTCCATGCAGTATGTATGACGGCCGCCGATAAAAAGAAAGATCTGCGCAGACAGCTTACCGCTATGCGGCGTCAATTAGCGCAGCTGCCTGTAAAAATACAAAAGGACGCCGCGATATACGATAAGCTCATCCGACATATAAAGCGGCTAAGTCCCGACGCGGTGCTGACCTATATTTCCACCCGGATCGAGGCGGATACAAGGCGGCTTATAAAATATTGCTTTGATAACGGCATTGCGGTCGCCGTGCCGAGATGCGAGGACCGCGATATACGTTTTTACAGAATAAAGTCGTTTTCCGATACGAAAAAGGGCAGCTTCGGCATATTTGAGCCGAACGATGAATGTGAAGAGCTTATCCCGACGGAAAACGTACTGTGCATAGTGCCGGCTTTATGCTTTGATAAGCAAGGTTACAGGCTGGGCTACGGCGGCGGATATTATGACAGATTTCTAAGCAAAAAGCATATAAAGACGGTCGGTATCTGCTATAAGGAATATATTTTCGGCTGTCTGCCGAGCGAGGACGGAGATATTCGCGTTGATACCGTTCTTACCGACTGATTGGAGGACGTATGGATAAAGAAAACGAAAACATGATATTTGACGACAACGACGAAAACGCCGCCGATACCGTACAAATGGAGCCGGTGACCGACAGCGCGGACAGCTATGCGCAGGAATATCCCGAGGAAGAATACTCTGAGGAAGAATATCCCGGCGAGCCGGAGCAGGAGGAATACGCCGAAGCCGACGAGCAGGAGGACGAAGTAACCGAGGAGGAATATCAGGATTATCTTCGCCGCAAGCGTCAGCGCAACGAGAGCATAAAGAAAAAGAACCGTCACAGACGCACCTTTACCCATATTTTTGCGGGGATACTGCTGTCGGTGTTCATTATCTCGGTCTCGTCGTTTCTGGCGGTGTATATCATCAAGACGGCGTTCGATTTTACCGGCATAGGAAAGACCTACTGTCAGGCGCAGATATATATCGACGAGGATTCCTCCGTTGACGATATAGCTATGCAGCTTGCAAATCAAGGCGTTATCACGATGCCGGAGATATTCAAGATGTATGTGTCGATGTCGGACAAGGAAAACGATTTTATAAACGGGACGTTCACGGTGGACAGCACCATGTCCTACAGTACCCTGCTTATGAAAATGCAGACGGTAACTATCGCAAATCAGGTCACCGAGATAACTATTATAGAGGGCATGACCGCCGACGAGATAGCGCAGCTTCTCGAGGATAATCTGGTATGCAGAGCGGAGGATTTCCTCGCGCAGTGCAAAAAGCTGGAGGATACCTATAAATTCCAGAAAAGACTTGAAAACGAGCCGCTGAAATTCTATCAGATGGAGGGCTATCTGTTCCCGAACAAGTATGAATTTTACACCATACCGGAGCTGGAGGACAACAAGGAGCTGGACACCTCCGAGAATGCGGCGGACGTGATAGACAGAATGTTTGAGAGCTTTAACGAAAACCTCGAGGGAAGATACTATAACCGCATGACCGCAATGGGTCTGACGCTGGACGAGACTATCACTTTAGCGTCTATCGTACAGAAAGAAGCGGACAGCGTAGAGAACATGAAAAACGTCGCGTCGGTATTCTATAACAGAATGGCGGCGTCGGAATCCTTCCCGAAGTTTGAATCGGACGTCACGGTGCTTTACGTCGATGAGCATATCAAGCCGCATATGAGCAAGAGTGAGATAAGCGCCAACTCCAAAATGTTCGACGCATACAACACCTACGAATGCGACGGCATACCGGTAGGACCTGTCTGCAACCCCGGTATGGACGCGATAAAAGCGGTGCTGTACCCCAACGATACCGCGTATTACTACTTCTGCGCCGATCCGGAGACTACCGAGATGTACTTTGCGGAAACTATTGAGGAGCATGAACAAAACCTGATAGCATGCGGACTTGAGGACGCAATAGCGGAATAATATACATGCGCCTTTCGTGCAAAAATACACGGCGGGCGCATACTTTTTGATAAGGAAAGGAGCGGGAAAGCATGGCGGAACTGTTATCTCCCGCAGGCGATACGGAATGTCTTACCGCCGCGGTGAATTACGGCTGCGACGCGGTATATCTGGGCGGAACGGAATACGGTATGCGCGCCTCCGCCGCTAAATTCGACTTTGATACGCTGAAAAAAGCGGTAGAATTTGCGCATTCCAAAAACGTCAGGGTATATCTCACCTGCAATACTATCCCGTCAAACGGCGAGATAGACGCGTTGCCGGAATATATAAAAAACGCCGCCGCTTGCGGGATAGACGCCGCGATAGCGAGCGACATAGGCTCGGTCGCCGTTATAAAAAACACCGTTCCGGAGCTTGATATACATATTTCCACCCAGTCCGGCGTGGTAAATTACGCCACCGCCCGCGAATTGTACAAGCTCGGCGCTAAACGCGTGGTATTAGCGCGGGAGGTAGATATCGACAATATCCGACGCATAAGAGATAAAATACCCGACGATATGGAGATAGAAGTATTCGTACACGGCGCGATGTGCGTTTCTTTTTCGGGGCGGTGTCTGCTGTCGTCGTTCCTCACCGGCAGGAACGCCAATAAAGGAGAATGCGCGCAGCCCTGCCGCTGGAAGTACGATCTGGTGGAGGAAAAGCGGCCGGGGCAGTTCTTCCCGATAGGCGAGGACAGCGAGGGCACGTATATTCTAAACGCGAAAGACCTCTGCATGATACGCCACCTTGATAAGCTGGAACAAGCGGGCGTATCCAGCTTTAAGATAGAGGGGCGGGCTAAGTCCTCTTATTACGTCGCGGTGGTAACAAACGCCTACCGCGCCGCCGTGGACGCTCTTTCAAAGGGCGAGCCGCTGCCGGAATGGGCGGCGCAGGAGGTTCTCAAAGTCAGCCACCGCCCGTACTGCACCGGATTTTTCTTTTCTCATGACGACGCGAACCAGTATTACGAAAGCAGCGGCTACCTGCGCACCTATGATTTTGTCGGAGTGATAGACGGCTGTGAAAACGGTACGGTCAACATGACACAGCGCAATTATTTCACGGTAAACGACGAGCTGGAGGTGCTTTCCCCCGGTAAAAAGCCGGTTCCGCTAAAACCGGAATATCTTATAAATTCCAACGGCGAAAAAATAACTATCGCAAATAAGGCGACCGAAAAGCTTTCTTTCGTATCGCAGACCGAATTCCCAGCCGGCTCTATCATAAGAAAGCCTACCGAATAAAACAAAAAGACAGATCTTTCAGGCAACTCACATAAAACAACAAAAGCAGACGAAAAACCGTCTGCTTTTTTGTATAAAAGTGCGCAAATTAAAACTCATCTGACAGATAAATTGGAATTTATTATTCAGCGTAAAACTCGATCTTGCCGCACTTAGGACAAATAGCTGCTTTGATTTGTTTCTCCTCTTTTTCCTTTTTCAACGAAATATAAGCTAATAATGATGCACCGTGAATTTTCAACTCATAATTCATTTTCATTTCTTCGTTGCAATTATTGCATTTCATTTATTTTTCCTCCTTCATATTCCGATTTATCGCGTTGAGTGTCATTTTCGGTCTGCCTTTTTGTTTGTATTAGCACAGTTTTACTTTTCCAAAGTTATCCTAACTATGCTGCAAGCGGGAAGCGTAGCGGTGACGTTACCTTCGTACAGCGAAACGTCGTCAAATTCCTTTATGTTTACCCTGTCGGGGTCGTCAAAGTCGTTAAGCTCGCGTACCGGAGCGTTCATAATTACAGCGTCGGATATTTTTCCCGCCTCATAGCCGGCTATATTTATTTTTACTTCGGTATCGTCGCTTACCGAACAGTTAGCGAGAGTTATCGTCATAGCGTCGTCCTTTACCGACGCGCTTGCTGACACCATCGGTATCTTTTCGCCCGCCTTTGCGGTATCGACATAACAGTATACGCTGTCCGCTCCCTGATGAGCCTTATACATATCAAATACATGATAAGTCGGAGTAAGCACCATTCCCGCGCCCTCGGTGAGTATCACCGCCTGCAGCACGTTGACCGCCTGCGCTATGTTCGCCATTATCACGCGGTCGCAATGAGAATTTAAGATGTTCAGATTGCAGGCCGCAACGACCGCGTCGCGCATGGTATTCTGCTGATATAAGAATCCGGGATTAGTACCCTCTTCCACGTCGTACCAGCAGCCCCACTCGTCCACGATAAGCCCTATATTATGAGCGGGGTCGTACCTGTCCATTATCTGACCGTGACGGGTCAGCAGAGTTTCCATGTACAATGTCTTTCTTATAGTTTCGTAATATTCCTCGTCGGTGAAATCCCGCGCGCTGCCCTTTTTATCCCAGTTGCCGGACGGAACGGTGTAATAATGCAGCGATATCCCGCGGGTGTGCCACGGACCGAGGTTCTTCATTATTACCTCCGTCCAGTCCCAGTCGTCCGCGTTAGGACCGCAGGCTATTTTGAACAGCTCGTTGCCGCTGAAATTCTTGCAAAAGCTCTGATAGCGGCGGTATTCATCGACGTAATACTGCGCGCGCATATTGCCGCCGCAGCCCCAGTTTTCGTTGCCGATACCGAGGTATTTGAGCTTCCACGGCTTTTCCCTGCCGTTTTTGCGCCTTAACTCAGCCATGGGGGAAACTCCGTCAAAGGTCATGTACTCTATCCACTCGGCAAGCTCGTTTACCGTGCCGCTGCCGAGATTTCCCGCTATATACGGCTCGCAGCCTATCTGTTCGCATAAGTCGAAAAACTCGTGCGTGCCGAAGCTGTTATCCTCGACTACTCCGCCCCAGTTGGTGTTTATCATCTTTTTGCGGGAGGACTTTTCGCCTATGCCGTCCTTCCAATGATACTCGTCCGCAAAGCAGCCGCCCGGCCAGCGCAGCACCGGCAGCTTGATATGCCTAAACGCCTTTACGATGTCGTTTCTTATCCCGCGTGTGTTGGGTATGGTCGAGCTTTCCCCGACATATATCCCCTCGTAAATGCAGCGCCCGAGATGCTCGGAAAAGTTGCCGTATATCTCCGGGTTTATCCTGCCCTTAACGTCCTTTGCGTTGATATAAACGCCCGTCTTTTCCATAGAAATATTCCTTTCAGTTTATGTAATATGCCTTTGCTCCGTGAGAGGGGATAGACAGCGTTATTTCCCCGCCGGAAAATTTCTCCCCGCTCCAAAGCTCAAAGCCTGTTTTGTCCTCGTAAATTTCAATATCCGACAGAGCCACGGTAATATCCGCCATGCTCTCTCCCGCGTTGAATATTGCGAGGTAATTTCCTCCCTGCGAAGAAAAAGCCGTCCAGAGTATTATCTCGTTCCCGTTTATCTTTCTGCGCCAGACCGGGTGGGAATTTCGCGCGTTTTCGTGCATTTTGAGCACCCGCTCGTTTGTCAGCAGAGCAAGCGTAAAATCATCGCACTTGGTAAGCTCTCCGCCTATCATCAGCGGCGAACGGAATATGCTCCATAAGGTCAGCATGGTTATCTGCTCGTCCTCGGTGAATTTGGTGCGGTTTTCCTCGCCGTAATCCTGCAATATCGCGCCGACCGGCAGCATATCCGCGTCCGGCCAGCTTCCCGCTCCGGTATGGACGCACCATTTTTCCGCGCGGGAAAACATATCGTACAATAATTCCCACTTATCCCAAAAATCATCGGTGATACGCCACATATCCGCCGTCTGTTTGTAAAGCTCCGCCTTTTCCAAAAGCGCGGGGCCCGGCGACAAGCTAAGCACCATATCCCGCCCGCAGCCGTGCAGCGCCTCGCTAAGCAGGATAAGCTCTTCCTCTTCATGCGGCAGCTCCCGCGCGATGTCGTCGCACTTTATAAAATCCACGCCCCAGGACGCATAGAGTGAAAAAACGCTTTCGTAATACTCCCGCGCGCCGGGCTTTGAAGCGTCTACGCCGTACATGTCGGGATTCCACTGACATACGCTGTTAAAGCGCGCTATCTCGTCCGCACGCTTATCGCTGCCGTAAATTTTACGGCGTTCATGCACCGCGGCTCTCGGTATTCCGCGCATGATATGTATACCGAATTTTAGCCCCAGCGAATGGATATACTCCGCTAACGGGGCAAAGCCTTTTCCGTTTGCGGAGGAGGGAAAGCGGTTTTCCGCCGGTATCACGCGCGAATACTCGTCTATATTGAGTTTGCCGAACGGCTGATATTCATGACCCTTTGCGTTTGGAGCGGACCATTGTATATCCACCACCACATATTCCCAACCGTACTGCTTAAGGTGCTTTGCCATAAACTCGGCGTTTTTGCGTACGACATCCTCGGTGACCTCAGCGCCCCAGCAGTCCCAGCTGTTCCACCCCATAGGAGCTTTTGTGAGCTTCATAGAATCTTCTCCTTTACCACGGCTTTACCTGTCCGACGATATCGCCTATCTTTTCGATACCGTTATCCGAAAGGTACTTTTCTATCCCCTCGGCGGCTTTAACGGGAACATACGGGTCGGTGAAAATAGCGGTGCCTATCTGTACCGCCGACGCTCCCGCGAGCATCATCTCCACCGCGTCCTCGGCGCTTGCTATCCCGCCCATTCCTATTACCGGTATCTTCACCGCGTTATGCACCTGCCAGACCATTCTCACCGCTACCGGAAAGACCGCCGGCCCCGACAGCCCTCCGACGTTGTTGTGAAGAATAGGACGGCGGGTATGTATATCTATCCTCATACCCAGCAGCGTGTTTATAAGCGATACCGCGTCCGCGCCCTCGGCCTCCACCGCCTTGGCTATCTCGGTTATATCGGTGACGTTCGGGGTGAGCTTTACCATTATCGGCTTTTTAGTGGCGTTTCTCACCGCTTTGGTGACCGAAGCCGCACCCGCGCAGGTAACTCCCCACGTCGCGCCGCCCTGCTTTACGTTAGGGCAGGAAATATTGAGCTCTATCATATCGACGTCGGTTTCGTCCAGCCTTGCCGCCGTCTTTTCGTAATCCTCTATCGAAGCGCCCGCGATATTTGCGATCACCGCGATATCCTGCCGCTTGAGCCTGGGAAGATCCTCGTTTATAAAATGCTCCACGCCGGGGTTTTGCAGTCCGACGGAATTAAGTATCCCGGACGGCGTTTCGGCTATCCTCGGCGGGATATTTCCGTCTTTAGGCAGAAGAGTAGTGCCCTTGCAGGAGATGCCGCCCAGCTTTTCGAGCGGGTACAGGTCGGTATACTCCTCGCCGAAGCCGTAGGTTCCCGACGCGGCGATTATCGGATTTTTAAGTCTTACGCCGCAGATATTTACCGAAATATCAGGTCTTGACATGCTCGTTATCCTTTCAATCAAAAACTACCTCGCTGCCCTTGAATACCGGGCCGTCCTTGCAGACTCTCAACACCTGCCGCCTGCCGTCGCGTATCACCGTGCAGGCGCAGACGACGCACGCGCCCACGCCGCAGCCCATTCGCTGTTCAAGCGACACCTCGCAGTCGACGCCCGCGTCCTTTGCCGCCTGAGCCGCCGCTTTCAGCATAGGTATCGGCCCGCAGGCGTACACCCTTGAAATATCGCCCTTATCAAGCTCCACTTTAAGAGGAGCGGCTATCGTGCCTTTTATCCCGTAAGAACCGTCGTCGGTGCAAATTACCGTATTTGCGCCCGCCGCAGCGTAATCCTTATCCAGTATTATCCTGTCAAACGAGCGAAAGCCGAGTATGGCGGTGCAGCTTTCGCCGTATTTTTTTGCGATATCCAACATCGGAGGAGCTCCTATCCCGCCGCCTACTATCAACGCCCTGCCCTCCGGCTTTTCCGGTACGGTGAAGCCTTTGCCGAGCGGCGCGATTATATCCATAAGCTCTCCTACGTTGAGCCGGGAAATTTTATCCGTGCCGCCGCCGCGCACCTCGAACACCAGCCGCAGCGTGCCTTTTTCCTTATCGGCGCTGCAAATGGAGATAGGACGGCGCAAGGTATAGCCCTCCGCCTTTATCTGTACGAACTGACCTGTTTGCGCCTGCTCTGCCGCCTCGGGGCAATGCAGCGTATAAGAATATATCTGTCCCGCAAGCGCGGTCTTTTCGATTATCGGATAGCTGCCGCAAAAATAGCTCATCTGTAGCTTTCCTTTCATTCGTTTTCTTTTTCGGCGATAAGCGGAGCGAAAGTTTTTATCCTGCTGCGGATATAAAGCACCGTCACGGTTCCTACTATAATATCGCCTATCACCTGTATGCTGAACCAGGAAATATCAGCGTACATCAAGTGCATTTGTATGATGTAGGAATAATCCCAAACCGCCAGCAGCACCAGTACCCGCAGTATGCTGTTTGCATACATGAGATGGTCGTAATACTGCTGCGCGTTGTTTTCGTCCACCGAAAAGCGTTTCGGCTGCTTTTTGCTTTTGAAGATATATACCACCGACAAAACGGTATAGATATATCCTACAGCGGGGAGTATCAGTCCCGGCAGCCACCGCAAAAGCGGCACTCCGTCGGGATATACGGTAAGCAGCGCGCGGTCGGGGAACACGTTGAGCCCGATGTAAGAGCGCGTAAGGTCGGTAAGCACTATCGCCATCAGCAGCCCCAGCACGTCAAGAAAGCCCTTTAATATCCCGTAATTCAGCGTTACCTTGTATTTGCCTATTTTCAAAGCCGTTTCCTTTCAGAGCTTATATCTTTGTAATATCCACCATTTCGAGGTCGTCCACCGTTTTATCCATAGCGATACATTTTACCAATGCGTTGGCGGTGTCCACCGAGGTAAGGCAGGCTATCGACCTCTCTACCGATTTGCGGCGTATCTTTACGCTGTCCAGCGCAGGCTTTCTTCCGGTCTCCGAGGTGGATACCACGTAATTTATCTTGCCGCTTTCCAGCAGGCTGATAACGTTCGGCTCTTTCCCCTCGTGGACGCGGTAGGTAAAGTTTGCGGCTATCATGTTGTGATTGAGCATAGAGGCCGTGCCGCTGGTCGCGTACAGCTCAAAGCCGAGCTGTTCAAATTTTGCGGCGAGGTCTACTATCTCCGGCTTGTCGGAATTTCTCACCGAGAACATTACGCCGCCCTTTTTATACATCTTAAAGCCCGCCGCGATAAGTCCCTTATACAGCGCTTCTTCAAAGGTCTTAGCTATGCCTAACGCCTCGCCGGTGGACTTCATTTCCGGTCCTAACTGAGTGTCCACGTCGTGCAGCTTTTCAAAGCTGAACACCGGCACCTTGACCGCAACGTATTTTCCTACCGGATAAAGTCCGGAGGAATAGCCCTGCTCCTTAAGCGACTGACCGAGCATTATCTTTGTAGCTATATCCACCATCTGTACGCCGGTGACCTTGCTTATATAAGGCACGGTACGGGAGGAACGCGGGTTCACCTCTATCACATAGACCTCGTTATTATATACCACATACTGGATATTTACCAGACCTATTACGTTCAGCGCCTTGGAGAGCCGCTCGGTATAAAGGATTATCGTGTCCTTTATCTTATCGGACAGCGTCTGCGCCGGATATACCGAGATACTGTCGCCGGAATGTACGCCCGCGCGCTCGATATGCTCCATTATTCCGGGGATAAGGTAGTCGGTGCCGTCGCATATTGCGTCTACCTCCACCTCGGTACCCATAAGATATTTGTCTATAAGCACGGGATTTTCAAGCTCGGTGGCGGTGATTATCGCCATGTACTCCTCAACGTCGCTGTCGCCGTGCGCGATTATCATGTTCTGACCGCCCAGCACGTAGGACGGGCGCAGCAATACCGGATATCCCAGCTGATTTGCCGCGGTGAGCGCCTCCTCGGTGGTAAACACCGTGTGTCCCGCCGGACGCGGTATGCCGCACTGCTCGAGCAGCTCGTCGAATCTCTCCCTGTCCTCCGCCGCGTCGATACTCTCAGCCGACGTACCGAGTATCCTTACTCCCGATTCCTGCAAGTGCTTTGTGAGCTTTATCGCGGTCTGACCGCCGAACTGTACCACAACGCCGTACGGTTTTTCGGTCGCTATCAGAGAATCCACGTCCTCGTTGGTGAGCGGGTCGAAATACAGCCTGTCGCCGGTGTCGAAGTCGGTGGATACCGTTTCGGGGTTGTTGTTGCACAGCACCGCCTCGCAGCCCATTTCCTTAAGCGCCCAGACGCAATGCACCGAACAGTAATCGAACTCTATGCCCTGCCCTATCCTTATAGGTCCGGAACCGAAAACTATTATCTTCTTCTTGTCGGTCGGGTGCTGCTGTATAAATTCTTCCGCCTCGTTCTCCTCGTCGTAAGTGCTGTAGAAATACGGAGTGTCCGCCGAAAATTCCGCAGCGCAGGTATCTACCATTTTATATACGGCATGGCGGGTCTTTATCCCCTTATCGGCAAGCTTTTGACCGCTCAGCCGCTCTATCGTTTTATCAAGGTAGCTGTATTTCTTGGCGGTGTCGTATTTTTCCTGCGTAAGCTCGCCGTCCTCCAGCCAAAGCTCCAGCTCGGCGAGGTTTCTCAGCTTTTCTACGAACCATTTGTCAACGGTAGTTATCTTTACTATCTCTTCGGTGGAAAATCCGCGGCGCAGCGCCTCAAATATACAGAAAGAACGGTCGACATCTACGTCCTTGAGCTTTTCCCTGACCTCTTCGTCGGTCATGGTGATAAAGGTCTTTTTGCGCATGGTGTCCATGCCGAGCTCTATAGAGCGCACCGCTTTCATCATAGCCTCTTCAAAGCTGGTGCCTATCGCCATTATCTCGCCGGTAGCTTTCATCTGCGTGCCGAGCGTCTTTTTCGCGTACACGAATTTATCGAACGGCCACTTCGGGAACTTTACCACTATATAGTCCAGCGCCGGCTCAAAGCAGGCGTAGGTCTTTCCGGTGACCTGATTTACTATCTCGTCCAGCGAATAACCTATCGCTATCCTTGTAGCCACCTTTGCTATCGGGTAGCCGGTCGCCTTGGATGCAAGCGCGGAGGAGCGCGACACCCTAGGATTTACCTCTATTACCGAGTATTCAAAGCTGTCCGGCTTCAGCGCGAACTGGCAGTTGCAGCCGCCCTCTACCTTCAGCGCCTGTATTATGTTCAGCGCGGCGGTGCGCAGCATTTGATACTCCTTATCCGCAAGCGTAACGGCGGGCGCGACCACTATGCTGTCGCCGGTATGTACTCCGACCGGGTCGAAGTTTTCCATCGAGCAGACGGTGATGACGTTGCCTTTCGCGTCGCGTATCACCTCAAACTCTATTTCTTTCCAGCCGGAAATGCACTTTTCTATAAGCACCTGATGTATAGGCGAAAGGCGCAGTCCGTTGGTGGCTATCTCGTGCAGATCATCCGGTGTGTCGGCGATGCCTCCGCCGGTGCCGCCGAGGGTGAACGCCGGGCGCACTATTACAGGATAGCCTATAACGTCGGCGAATTTCATCGCGTCGTCCACCGACTCCACTACCTGAGAGGGTACGCAGGGCTCGCCGATGGATTCCATCGTGTCCTTGAACGCCTGCCTGTCCTCCGCCTTATGTATGGTCTCGGGATTCGCGCCGAGCAGCTTTACCCCGTGCGCGGCAAGAAAGCCCTCCTCGGCGAGCTGCATGGAAAGCGTGAGTCCCGTCTGCCCGCCCAGCGTGGAAAGTATGCTGTCCGGCTTTTCTATCAGTATTATCTTCTTTACTACGTCCAGCGTCAGCGGCTCTATGTATATCTTGTCCGCCATGTGCTTGTCGGTCATTATCGTAGCGGGGTTGGAGTTTATCAGCACTACCTCCAGTCCCTCCTGCTTTAATGCGCGGCACGCCTGCGTACCCGCATAGTCAAACTCCGCCGCCTGTCCTATAACTATCGGGCCGGAGCCTATCACAAGCACCTTTTTAATATCACTTCTTAACGGCATATCGTCTGTCCCTTTCTCAGCTTAATGCTCTTTGCATGATACCGCCGATCATGAGCGGCTTTCCATCAGACTTATAAACTTATCGAACAGGTACGCGGTGTCCTGCGGACCTCCGCACGCCTCCGGGTGGAACTGCACGGTAAACGCCGGAGCGTTGGTATACCTTACCCCCTCGCAGGTCTTGTCGTTGCCGTTTATATGGCTGACTACGCCCGCGCTTTCCGGCACGCTCTCGCTTACTACCGCGTAGCCGTGGTTCTGCGAGGTGATGAACGTCCTGTCCGCGTCAAGGTCGGTCACCGGCTGATTCCCTCCGCGGTGTCCGTATTTGAGCTTGACGGTCTTTGCGCCGTTGGCTATCGCAAGCAGCTGATGTCCTAAGCAAATACCGAACGTCGGTATCCCGGCCGGTATCAATTCTCTTAACGTGTTTATCGACTCCTGATTGTCCTGTGGGTCGCCCGGCCCGTTTGACAGCATTATTCCGTCCGGAGCAAAATCCTTTATCTGCTGAGCGGTCACGTCGTGCGGGAACACCGTCACGTCGCAGCCGCGCTTTGTAAGCTCGCGCCTTATATTGTACTTATAGCCGTAATCTATCAGCGCCACGCGGTATTTCGCGTTTTCAGCGGGATAATTTTCCGGCTGCTTTACGCTGACCTTGGGCACCGGCGCTTCGACCTTATAAGCGCGTATCTTTTCCAGCAGCGCCGGCATGTCCTTTTCATCGGGCAGCTTCAAAGTTATTATCCCGTTCATTACGCCGGTCTCCCTTATTATTCGGGTGAGCCTGCGGGTGTCGATGTCGTACAGCCCTATTATGCCGTGCTTTTTAAGGAAGCTGTCTATGTCCTCCTCGCAGCGGAAATTCGACGGGAACTGACAATATTCACGCACGATATATCCGCTCACCACGCTGCCCGAGGACTCTCCGTCCTGAGAGTTTACGCCGTAATTTCCTATCAGCGGGAAGGTCTGGGTGACTATCTGTCCGCAATAGCTCGGGTCGGTCAGCGTTTCCTGATAACCTGTCATCGCGGTGGTAAATACTATCTCCCCTATGACCTCTCCCTCGCAGCCGAAGCTCTTGCCCTTAAAGACATTCCCGTCGGCGAGTATGAGATAGGCGGCCTTAGCCGTGACTGAACTCAAATTCATTTTAATTTCCTTCCTTTTTAGCCGAGCTTTATCTGACCGATACAGCTCATTATCTCCTTTTTCATTCTTGCCGCCTCTCTGAACGCCGCTCCGGCATAATCGTGCTCGTCGCAGCCCTCTTTTTTATAGGCGCACATTATTCCGCGCGAGCTGTTGACGATACCGCCCAGCCCGTTTTTATCGAACGCCGCGGATATATCCTTTGCCGTCGCGCCCTGAGCGCCGTATCCCGGTATCAGGAAAAACGTGTGCGGCAGCTTTTCTCTGAGCTTAGCTATCTGCTCGGGATATGTAGCGCCTACCACCGCGCCTACTCCGGTGTAGCCGTATTTTCCGGGCAGCCGTTCGCCCCACTTTTCGCACATTTGACCCATATATTCATATACGGGAACGCCGTCTATCAGCTTATCCTGCAATTCTCCGCTTGAGGGGTTGGAGGTCTTTGCCAGCACGAATATTCCTTTATCGTACTTTTCGCAGATACTCAGCAGCGGAGTTATGCCGTCGCTGCCGAGGTAGCCGTTCACCGTCAGCGCGTCGGCACAAAACGGCGAGATATTCTCACTTCCTACCGCGACCTCTCCCAAATGCGCCGCGGCGTATGCCTCCATAGTAGTGCCGATGTCATTCCTTTTTCCGTCGGTGATGACGTACATTCCGCGGCTTTTGGCGTATTCCTGCGTTTTGTACAAGGTTTTCACTCCGTGATAACCGTACATTTCGTAATACGCCGCCTGCGGCTTTATCGCGGGAACTATCTCATACAGCGCGTCGATAAGCCCCTTATTGAATTCCAGCAGCGCTTTTGCCGCGCCTTTAAGCGTTTCCCCGTATTTATTGAACGCCTTTTCCTTGATATACTGCGGAACATAGTCCAGCTTCGGATCCAGTCCCGCCACCGTGGGATTTTGCTTTTCGCAGATCTTCTCTGCCAGTCTGTCGAACGACATCTTGCCCTCTTCCTTTCTCAATCCTGCTTTTCGTCCCTGTATACCGGTCTTCCGTCAAGGAACGTATATTTCACCCTTCCTTTGAAGGTCATGCCCTTAAAACATGTATTATGCGATTTGGAATGCAGCCGCATCGGGTCTGCCGTCCATTGCTCGTTTATATCTACAAGCGTTATATCGGCGGGCGCTCCGCAGCAAAGCCTGCCGCCCGGTATATTTAGTATCCTGCGCGGACTTACGCACATCAGCCGCACTATGTCGGACAGAGTAAGCAGCTTATTATGATACAATACCGTAAGCGACGCGGCAAGCGACGTTTCCAGCCCTACGACTCCGTTCGGCGCTTTTTCAAAGTCCGATTTTTCCTTTGCGGTATGCGGCGCGTGGTCGGTAACGATACAGTCTATAGTGCCGTCGATAAGCCCTTTTATCACCGCCTGCCTGTCCTCCTCCGTCCTCAAAGGCGGGTTCATGCGGTAGTCGGCGTCGCGGCTGAGCAGCTTTTCATCGGTCAGAGTAAAGTAATGCGGCGCTGTTTCACAGGTGCATTTTATCCCCGCCGCTTTCGCCGCGCGTATCAAATCGACGCTGCCTTTGGTGGAAACGTGCGCTATATGTATCGGCACTTTGCACACTCCCGAGATAGCAAGCTCCCGCGCGGTAACGGTATCCTCGCTCAGTCGGCTCATGCCCTTTACTCCGAGCTTTTTTGAAACCTCGCCCTCGTTTATGATACCGCCGTTTATAACCTTTAAGTCCTCGCAATGGGATATCACCGCAAGTCCCTGACTTCCCGCGCCGATCATGCCCTGTTCCATCATCGCGGTAAGCTCCACCGGACGCCCGTCGTCGGACACCGCGACGCAGCCCGCTTCTTTAAGCTCGTGATAATCGCAAAGCTGCTCGCCCTTTAGTCCCTTGGTTATGCACCCGACGGGATAGACCTTCGCCGAGGCGTTCTTCGCCTTATCCAAAACATATTTTATGACCTCGGCGCAGTCCGCCGCAGGCACGGTGTTCGGCATACACGCCACCGCCGTTACTCCTCCCGCGGCGGCGGCCATACAGCCGGTAAGTATATCCTCTTTATGAGTCTGACCCGGGTCGCGCAGATGAACATGCATATCGCAAAGCCCCGGCAATGCGGTAAGTCCCCCGCAGTCTATCACCTCGGCGCCGCTTTCCCCGTCTATATTGCCGATACGCGCTATGATACCGTCCGATATAAGTATGTCGGTCTTTTGCTCTAACCCGTCTTCGGGAGATACCGCGTAACAGTTTTTAAGTAAAGTTTTCATCAGGTTTCCCCCTTTTCAGCCGTAAAATTTACACATATTCAGACATTTATGCTTAAAAAATTTTATATGCAGCAAAAAATTTTTCGCAAAAATAGCCATAATTTTTTCGGTGACAAGGAAAAAATCATGGCGCATAAGATATCCCGTCGGGTCATAGAGCTTTGGAAAACGCATTATATTCAGTCTGCGACCCGTCGGCATTATCGACATATTTCCGTAGTCATTTTATTATATCATAAAAACCCGCTGCTGTCAAGCACTTATGCGGCTTCATTTGCAGACATATCGCAAAACAAAAATAATTAATTTTACCTCTTGACAACGGTGGAACGATATGATAAAATAATATGGTCGGAATAAGAAGAAAGGGTGCGCAGGTCATGACTTACAAAGAGAGTTTTATAAAATTCATGGTAGACAGCGGCGTGCTTACTTTCGGAAAATTCACTCTGAAAAGCGGGCGCGTAGCCCCTTACTTCATCAACACGGGAAACTACAATACCGGCGCTGAGCTTGCGCAGCTGGGCGAGTTTTACGCGGATTGTATCACCGACAATAATATCGAAGCCGAGGTTTTGTTCGGTCCCGCTTACAAAGGGATCCCTCTTTCGGTAAGCGCTAGCGTGGCTTTATACAACAAGACCGGTCGGAGCGTCGGCTACTGCTTTGACCGCAAAGAGGTAAAGGATCACGGCGAGGGCGGAATGTTCGTCGGCAGACAGCTTAAAGACGGCGACAAGGTAGTTATCATAGAGGACGTAATGACCTCCGGCAAGGCGTTAAGAGAGGTCCTTCCCAAGCTCAAAAGCGCCGCAGAGGTAAACATCACCGGCATGGTGATAACCGTAGACCGCATGGAAAAGGCTTTGGACAGCGATCTGTCCGCAGTTCAGTCGGCGTATAAGGATTTCGGCGTAAAGGTGTATTCGATAGTTAATATGGAGGATATTATTTCCGCCATTGAAAATAACGTCATCGAGGGTAAGGAATACCTCCCCGCTATGAGAGAATACCGCGCGCAATACGGCGCAAATTATTAAAATTACAGACCGTTTACGGTCTTAATAACGAGGTGTGGCTCAGTTTGGTAGAGCGCTGCGTTCGGGACGCAGAGGCCGTGGGTTCGAATCCCGTCACCTCGACCACATTGTTAATAAAAGCTCCCTCGTGCGAGGGAGCTTTTATTAACAGGAAAAGGCTTCGTCCGTCGCCTTTGGCTCGTCCTCAGCTCTTTTCCATGCGCAATTTTTCTTGAATTTCCCTTAAGGAAATTCATTTTGCTCAGGCAAAACCGAAAAATCGCTCAGCATTTTCAAGAAGAGAAGAGTATTTTTTAAGTTCATCATACCAAAAATATTTTTATAAAAATCGACCGCTTGAGTAAAAAACAAGCGGTCGTTTTGTTATGAGGTTTTTGTTAAATCGTTTAAGCGCATGCCTGCCGTGACCTGACCGTTTAGTCCTATCACGATATAGTCGTTCTTTGAGAGCGTGCCTACCTGCTGCACGTCAAACACCGTATCGTACACCCAGCTTGACAGCCGCTCGCCGCTGTAGGTAAGCGCGTCGTCCCTTACTCTCACCTTGTCACCGACTTTAAGAGCGACGGGCGCGGGAGCCTTTCCGGTCGTAGGTGTGGAATTTACGGGCTTGTCCGTTTTGCAGTCGGCGGCGTTTACCCAACCGGTACAGTCGGCGCAGCCTTTCGGCGTGGTTATTCTGATACGCCCGTTTATAATGCCGTCTGCGTATATGTAGTAGATTCCGGTGACGGTATTTGCCTTTTTTGAGGACGTAGACGCGGCATACAGCGGCGCTTTGGCAAGTACCACCTTATCGCCCTTGCGCAGCTCAGGATAAGCGGGCTCGTCCTCCGGCTGCTGCGCTGTATTTGTCCCAAAGCCCTTTGCGCCCGTGAGATACGGCAGTGGGTCGACATACTCGCCGTTTGCGCAGACGTCAAAATGCAAATGCTTGCCGTAGCTGTCGCCGGTGTTGCCCATCATGCCGAGCTTTGCGCCCGCCTTGACGGTCTGCCCTGTCTTAACGCAGGCCGACCCCGTTTCGAGGTGCAGATACCGCGTATATATGCCGTTCGGGTGTTTTATGCGAACGTAGTTGCCCGCCGTGTTGTATGTATGGTCTACCCCGATAACATCGCTGCGGCAGCTGTCGACAACGCCGTCCGCCACCGCGACTATAACGCATTTTCCCGCATCGTCCGTAAAATCCATGCCTTTATGCGTGGGATAGTTGGGATTACGGGTCTTGTAATCGGCGGTGAGCTGCTCCGCCTTGCTTGCCAGTACATGGCGCGTGTAGTTATTCATCGTTTTTATCCTCCTTATCATCGCTGTCTTTTAGCTGCTCCAGCAGCGTTTTCAGCTTTTTCGGTATCGGCATACCGAGATGAGCGGCGTTTTCTATAATGCTTATCCCCTCGTTGGCAATGTAAAACAGCATGACCGCCGACATCACCGCCGGAGTACCGGACAGTACGAAGCTGTCCAGTATATGCCCCATTGAAACAAAAGCCAGTATCAGCAGCTTTTTGGCAAGCCCCTTAAAGCCTATCTCGGAGGATATTTTGTGAGCTATTCCGGCCGCTATCAGTCCTGTGATATAATCCATCGCCATAAACGCCGTAAGCACATACAGCAATCCGCCTGCCTCTCCGAAGAAAAAGCCGAACAATGCGCCGAAAAACGCCGCCGTGCCGTCTATTGCCGCCTGCCATTTCGTCATGCCGATCACTCCTTTTGACCGTTATCAGCGCGCCGACCCGCCGTTTCTACCGCATACTGGTTTTTATTTGCCAGGTCTATCATCTGCGCAAATGCTCTGCGCACCATCTCCGATTTGCTGAGCCCGCTGTTATCCTCCGGTCTTAACTCGGGATGGAGCCGGTACAGTATCTCCAGTCCGTTGTCCAATGACGCGCTGTCCGACGAGGTAGACGCCAGCCAGTCGTAAAAGCCATCCTGCTCGCCGAACATCTGATACAGCGACTCTATAAGCTCCTCCTCCGACAAAATGACGTTGTCGTACTTCTTTATGAACTCGTATGCGTTCTCCGGAGAAAATCTCCCGTTTGCGGCGACAGAATCCTTTTCCTTGTCCACCGCCTGCTCAAGCTGCTCGTTCATATATTTGCGGTCGTTCTCATATACGCTGCGCTGATAATCGCGGTCATTCTCGTACACGCTTCTTTGGTAATCGCGGTCGTTTTCGTAGTTATCCCTGTCAAACTGCTTTTGCCAGTTGGACTGGGCGAGAGCGTCCTGCTCCTTTTGGTATTGATATTTGCGGTCGCTTTCATATACGCTGCGCTCGTAATCCCGGTCGTTGTAGTAATCCTCCACCGTATCGCGGTATCGCCCGTATGCGGTGTTATCCGCGTTTTGCAACGCGGCCAGCCTGTCGTATAGTGCGTCGCCCTCGCTAAGCCAGCGTTCATACGCAAGCTGCTCCAATTCGGGAACTACGTCGCTTAACTTCTGCATATAACTGTTGTACGCCTGCTGTCCGGCAGTCACGCCGTAACTGTTGCCGTACCCTCCGGTAAGCAGCGCGGCATTCCCCATAGTATCCTGCATTGCTCTATTGCCGAGCGCGGTATAGTTGTCTTTATACTGAGCATACAGCTTATCCGCGTTTACGTCGTAGGAAAACGGCTCACGGTCGATTATCTTCTGCATGGTCTGCCTTATCTGCGCGTCATAGCCGCTCTGATAACCGTCAGGCTGCTTTGACGCTGTCGCTTCAGCTTGCGTTTTCTTTTTGGCAGACTTATCCGAATTGTCCGAAAGAGCGGCGGTAGTTTTTTTAGTTGCCATTTATTTTCCCTCCGTTATTTGTTTGTGTCTTCTCTTATTCCGATACTGCCGGACCTTTAAGCTCGGCGATCTCCTGCTTAAGCGTCTCTATTTCGGCTTTAAGCTGTTCTATATTGGACGCCGCCGCCTGAACAGCCTCCTTAAGCGCGGAAATATCCGTTTCGCTCTGAATATTCGCGGCAATGATCTTTCCCTTTATAGTAAGATTACCGTCCCAGTCGAGCTCTAAAGCGTTTGAGCGGCCGCTTTCATATTCATCCTTACCGTTTCCGACGCACAACGCAAG
>CANRII010000032.1 GCA_947630685.1 uncultured Ruminiclostridium sp.
ACTACCCTTTTCTTAGGATCTTTATTCTGCCGATACAATACTATTTTAGAGCCTATCACCTGCACCGGTATGCTGCTCATGCGCTCCGCTAATTTCCGCGCAAGCTCGTTTTTATCCTCCGGCGCGCTTTCCAGCACGTTTATCTTTATAAGCTCGCGTGCCTCTATCGCCGCGTCAAGCTGCTTTATAAGCTCGTCGGTCAGCCCGTTCTTCCCTATCTGGAAAATAGCGGGCAGTGCCGCCGCCTTGGTTTTAAGCGTAGCGCGCTGTTTTGATGAAATAGTCATAAAAATTCCTTTCTACTGTCTTAACAGAAAATACCATACCGCTGCCGCCGCGGCTATTTGCAAAACTATTATTACCGGTATTCCTATCATAAATCTCTTATGTTTTGTCTTATGGTGAAATATCCGCATTGAAATGTACATAGCGACCGAGCCGCCGAGTATCGACACAATAAACAATGTGCGTTCTCTTATCCGCCATTTGTCCTTTTTTGCCTTGTTTTTGTCAATGGGAGGAAGCACAAAGCCTATCACGTTTATCACGGCAAAGTATATAAGCAGCAGCCATTGCCAAAGATTCATCGGCTCAGCTCCTCAGCGAGCTTTCTTAAAGCCTTGGCACGGTGGCTTATATAGTTCTTCTCCTGCTCGGACAGCATCGCCATGCTGGTATCGTCGTCGATCATGAATATCGGGTCGTAACCGAAGCCGTTTGCGCCTATCGGTTCTTCCCCTATAAAGCCCTCGCACTCTCCGGTAACGCATATCTCATGCTCATCGTCCTTGATAAAATACAATGCGCAGACGAATTTTGCGGCTCTAAGCGGCTTATCAACGCCGTGCATTTCGTCTAACACCTTTGCTATGCGTTCCTCGTTGGTAGCGTGCTCGCCGGCGTACCGTGCGGAATACACGCCCGGCGCTCCGCCTAAAAATTCTATGCAAAGCCCGCTGTCGTCCGCTATCACCGGCATTTTTACCATATCATATATCGCTTTTGCTTTTATATGAGCGTTTTCGCTGAACGTTTCGCCGTCCTCCGCTATCTCAGCCGAAATGCCCGCCTCTTTCATTGATATCGGCTCATAGCCCAGCGGGGTGAGCATAGCCTTAAACTCGCGTATCTTGCCTTCGTTGTTTGACGCGATTATTACTTTCATCGGAATATCCTTTCTCTAAATCAGTTAAATAACGCCTGTGCGTAATCCTGCGGCACAAATTCCTGTAAATCGTCTATCTTTTCGCCTACGCCTACCAGCTTTACCGGTATGCCGAGCTCCTGCTTTATCGGTATGATTATCCCGCCCTTTGCGGTACCGTCCAGCTTGGTCAGCACTATACCGGTTATCTCGGCGGTCTCGCTGAACAGTCTTGCCTGATTGACCGCGTTTTGTCCGGTGGTAGCGTCTAATACCAGCAGCGTTTCAAGTGTGCAGTCCGGCAGGTTGGTGGTGATTATACGCGCTATCTTTTTAAGCTCGTCCATCAGATTTTTCTTGTTGTGGAGCCTTCCCGCGGTGTCGCAGATTATCACGTCCGCTCCGCGCGCCTGACCCGCCTTTACCGCGTCGAATACCACCGCCGCCGGGTCCGCGCCCTCGGCGTGCTTGATTATATCCACTCCGGCCCGTTCGGTCCAGACGTTGAGCTGTTCTATCGCCGCCGCGCGGAAAGTATCCGCCGCCGCGACTATCACCTTTTTGCCCTCATTTTTAAGATTGTAGGCGAGCTTTCCGATGGTGGTGGTCTTGCCCGCGCCGTTTACTCCGATAACAAGTATCACCGAGGGTTTGGTATCCAGCTTCAGCGAATTATCCCCCGAAACGATGTCGGCGATGATATCTTTAAGCAGTCCTTTTATCGCCGCCGGGTCGGTAGCGCCGGTACGCTTTACCTCGCCGCGCAGCCTCTCGCATATCTCGGCGGAGGTCACCGCTCCGATATCGGAGAGTATCAGCGTTTCCTCCAGCTCTTCAAAAAAATCCTCGTCTATTTTGGTAAAGGAGTTTATAACGCTTTCTATCTTGCCGCTAAGCGCGTCCTTTGTGTTTTTAAGCCCGTTTTTAAGCTTTTCAAATAATCCCATGTTCCCTCCGTGGCTTAAGTAAGTTCCTCTTCTATCTCGGCGGTAAGCTCCTGCTTTAACAGTCCGGTGACGCCCTTTTCCTGCATATACACGCCGTACAGCACATCGCAAAGCTCTATCGTGCCGCGGCGGTGGGTTATCACCATAAGCTGCGTTTTACTGGAGAACCGTTTTAGGTATGTAGCGTACTTCTGCACGTTTATCTCGTCAAGCGCGGCGTCCACCTCGTCCAGCATACAAAACGGAGAAGGTCGGTACAGCAATATCGCAAGATAAATAGTAAGCGCGACCATCGCTTTTTCTCCGCCGGACAGCGAGGTCAGATTGTTTATCAGCTTGCCGGGCGGCGCGGCGTATATCTCCACATCGGAGTTAAGCACGTCGTCCGGGTCGGAAAGCTCCAGCCTTGCCTCACCACCGGCAAATATCTCGGTAAACAGTCTGCCGAAATGCCCGTTCACCGCGTTGAAGCAATCGGTAAAGCGGTTTTGGATATCCTTGATAAGCTCTTCTATCATGCGCTCCAGCTCACGCTTGGAGCTTTCCACGTCTTTAAGCTGTGCGGACAGTACGCCGTATCGCTCCTGCACCTCGTCAAGCTCTTCTATCGAGCTGTAATTCACATTACCCAAAGCGGCGATATCCCGGCGCAGCTTTGCAAGCTCGCTTCTCGCCGCGATAACGTCCTGCGGCGGAGAGTATTTTTCCATCGCCTCGCTGCGGGTCATCTCGTATTTATCCCACAATGTGCTTATCGTCTTTTCTATCTGCTCATCGGAGGAATTTTTGCGTTCCTCCTGACGGGCAAGCTCGGTAACGAATTTTTCCCTCGCCTCGGTAAGCTCGCGGATATCGGCGTGTATGCGGCTTATTCGGTTCTCTGCCGCGTTGCTCTTTGCGATATTGTCGGATATCTCCTTTTCGTCCTGCTGCTGCTCGGCGGTTATCCGCTCGCTGTCGGACTGCCGCTCGGCTATCGTTTTGCGTATCTCTTCTATTTGGCGCAGCTGCTCTTCTATCTGCTGCTGATAGCCCTCTCCGCCGTCAGAAAGCGCCTTTATCGACGAGTCGATGTTTTCCGCCTTTATCTTAATTCCGCCGATGTCCTTATCCAGCTCCATTATCTCAAGATTTTTAGCGGAGATCTTGTCGGCAAGCTCTTTCCTGCCTGAACTGCGCGCGGAAATATCGCTCTCACGACGGGCAAGCTCCTGCTCGTTGTCAGCTATCTCCTTTTGCAGCTGAGCAAGCTCCGTGCGGCATTTTTCCGTCTGCTTTGCCTGCTCGTCGTCGGAAAGCTCCAGCCTGTCGGTCTGCTCGGCAATGTCGTCAAGCTGAGCGTTAAACTGTTTCAGCAGCATTTTTTCGCCGTCCGCCTGCGCGGTAAGCCTTGCTATCTCCGGCTCGCACCCGGCGAGTATCTCGGAGTAACCCTCAAGCTCTATAGTCAGCTTAGCTACCTCCGCTTTGAGCGGCCGCAGCGTTTCGTTCTCCTTATCTATCTTATCCGAAAGCCGCGCGGTCTCCTGCTCCAAGCGGGAAAGCTCCTGCTTGCGGGAGATTATCCCCGCGTCCTGCTTTATGCTGCCTCCGGTGAAAGAACCGTGCGCGTTTATTATCTGACCGTCCAGCGTAACTATCCTGAACCGATAGCCGTACTTCTTCGCTATATAAGAGGCGCAGTCTATATCCTCCGCTACCGCGGTCTTGCCGAGGATAAACTTTACTATTCCGTCATACTTTTCGTCGTACCCTACAAGCTCGCTTGCTATCCCCTCAAAGCCGTCCTCGTTTTCAAGGCCGTTTACCTCCATAACGCTGCCCTTTACCGAGGTCAGCGGAAGAAACGTCGCGCGTCCGAGGTTGTTGTCTTTAAGAAAACGTATACCGCGTTTTGCCGCGTCCTCGTTGTTGACTACTATATTTTGCAATACTCCGCCGAGGGTGGTCTCTACCGCGACGGTGTATTTTTCATCGACGGTTATTATATCCGCCACCGTGCCGCATATCCCGCTTAACTGCCCGGTGCGGTAAGCTCCCATAACGGACTTTACGCTCGCGCCGAAGCCCGCCATGCTCTTATCTATCCCGTCCAGCACGTCGTAACGCTGTCTTTTTGCGTCGTAGTCCTTTTTCAGCGCGTCAAGAGTTTTGGATGCGTTTTCCAGCTTTTCCGAGCGGGTAGAAAACAACTGGCGATAGCCGCGCAGCTTATTCTCGGTTTCCTGCTTTTTGTCCTGAGCCGCCTCTAATTCCCCGGTTATCTCTTTCAGCTTTTGCTTATGCTCGGCGATGGAATCATCAAGCTGCTTTGCCGCGTCGGCAAGCTCCTGCTTACGCTTGACGGAATTTTCCGCCGCGCTTTCCGACTGCTCTAACTGTAGCTGTAACTGCGTGCGTTTAAGATACAGCAGTCCCTGCTCGTGATCCAGCTTCTTGTATTCCTCGTCCAGCTCCTCGCCCTGCTTGCTCAATCCTACAAGCTGCTGCTCGAGCTCCTTTATATCCGCCTTTATATTTTCTATAGCGGCGAGCTTTTGCTGCTCCTCGTCGCGCAGCGCCTGTTTATCCTTTTCAAGCTGTTCTTTGCCGCTCAAAGAATCCTTTATATTCTGTTTAAGAGCTTCTATCTGCTGCTCGGCGTGACGGATATCGTTTTCCATTACGGCGGTCTCGCCCTTTATATCCGAAATGCGCTCTTTCGCCCTGTCGCCCTTTTCTCTGAGCTGCTCTAACTGAGCACGCAGAGCAAGCAGCCGCTCGTTTTGCTGCTCCTGCTCTTTTTCGAGATTTTCTATATCCCGTCCGAGATTGTCGCATTGCGCCTTGTTAAGAAGTATTTTATCCTCTGTTTCGCTTATGGCTTTCTCCGATTCGGAAAGCTCGTGTACGCTCAAAGAAATATCCAGCTCCTGCTCGCGGTCTACCAGCTGCTTTGCCTTTTTCGCTTTCGCCGCCTGCTTTTCCAGTACCGGAAGTCTGTCCGCAAGCTCGGACGTGATATCCCTTATGCGAAGAAGATTATCCTCGGTGCGTTTGAGCTTGTTCTCGGCGTCTTTTTTCTTGGCTAAAAATTTGGATACGCCCGCCGCCTCTTCAAACACCTCGCGCCGCTTTGCGCCTCCGGCCTCCACTATGTCCGCGACTCTGCCCTGACCTATCACCGAATAGCCGTCTCTGCCCAGTCCCGTACCCATAAACAACTCGTTTATGTTTTTAAGCAGCGACTTATTTCCGTTTATAAGATACTCGCTTTCGCCGCTGCGGTACAGCTTTCGGCAGATGACTACCTCGTCGCTGTCAACGTTTAACGTGCGGTCGGTATTGTCGATGGTGAGCGCTACCTTGGCAAAGCCCATAGGCTTTCTGCGGGTAGTGCCGTAAAAGATAACGTCCTCCATCTTTTCTCCGCGCAGAGTTTTAGCGCCCTGCTCTCCCATTACCCAGCGCAGCGCATCGCTTATATTGCTCTTGCCGTTGCCGTTTGAACCGACCACGGCGGTCATTTTCCTGTCGAAATTCAGCACGGTCCTGTCCGGAAAGGACTTGAACCCGTGTATCTCCATTGACTTAAAAAACATTACATCTTCTCCGCGCGGACAAGCGTCCCCGTTTCTTCCTTTATAACAAAGCTTATCCCTGAACGCAAAAACGCCTCTTTGTTGCAGCCTTTGTGCCCGACAGCCCTGCTTATATTTCTTTTGTCGGTGTACACCGTATATTTTCCCGGCTGCGTCATCTGACCGCTCATCAGCTTGTAAAACAGCCGGCTCTCGCATATCTCCCTTAAAGCCGGATGATAAACCCCTCCGGTCATATTGCCGCTTACGTCCTCGCTCGCGTGCAGTCCCAATCTTATCACCGGTATATTTGCCTTACGGAATATCTCTAACAGCTTTGCGCAAAGCTCCACGGTCTGCTCAAAAGTAAAGCTGTCGTATTTTCCCTCAGAATGAAGTGTATCAAGCTCGGTGCCTTTTAATATCACGGTAGGGTATATCCTCACCGTATCGCAGTCAAGAGCGACAAATTCATTCGCGGTAGCTATACAGTATTCCGGCTTGTCCTTGTACAGTCCGGTCATCATTTGCAGCCCAAGCTCAAAGCCGCGCCGCTTTATAAGGCGGGAGGCAGTACGTACATCCTCGGCGGTATGTCCTCGGTGGTTCGCGGCGAGCACCTCGTCGTTCATGCTCTGCGCGCCGAGTTCTATCGAGCGCATACCGTATCTTTCCAGCGTGTCAAGTATCTCATCGTCCACGCAGTCGGGACGGGTAGAACATCTGAGCGAGGTATACTGCTTAGGATACCGCACAAGGTAACTGTGTGCGCACTTAAGCAGACTTTCCATGTAATCCCTATCTATCGCGGTAAAGCTGCCGCCGAAAAACGCTATCTGCGCCGTCGTGCCGCTTTTTTCAAGGATAGGCTGCTGCGTTTTAAGCAGCTCGTCCAGTTCATTTACGCTCACGGAAGTATGCCCGCTTATCGTCCGCTGGTCGCAAAAGCTGCATATATGCGGGCAGCCGCTGTGTGTGACGAATACCGAAAGATTAGTCTGTTTCATATCCCATCAGCCCTACCGCCTCTTTAGCGGCGTTCTGCTCCGCCTGCTTTTTGCTCCTGCCGACGCCGGAGCCTATGACCTGACCGTTCAGCAGCACCTCGGCGGTAAACTGCTTATTATGCGCCTGTCCGCTCTCCCCGATTATCTTATATTCTATGCTTTCCTCCGGATTTTGCTGGATTATCTCCTGAAGCAAAGTCTTGTAATCCCCCGGCATATATACCCCGTCTGCGAGCTTTTCCAAAGGCGGGATAAACGACAAGATAAAGTCCCTTGCCTTATCGCTGCCGCCGTCAAGATATATCGCCGCGATAAGCGCTTCAAACGCGTCCGCAAGTATAGAGCGCCGGTCGCGTCCGCCGGTGTTCTCCTCGCCCTTGCCCAGCATTATATATCTGCCGAGGTCTATACGCTTTGCAAAGCTGTACAGCGCGTCCTCGCAGACAAGTCCGGCGCGTATGCGGGTAAGTCTGCCCTCCGGAAGAGAGGTGAGATTTTCAAACAGATATTCCGCAACGGTTATCCCCAAAACGCTGTCGCCCAAAAACTCCAGCCGCTCGTTGCTGCGCAGGTTCTTCCCGTTAGTATAGGAGGAATGGGTCAGCGCCTCGGCAAGCAGAGTCTTATCCTTGAACGTGTAGCCTATAGTCTGTTCCAACTCAGTCATCGTTTTTCTCGCCGAGCGTCCTTTCTATCTCCTCAATAACTCCCTTTTCGCAAAATTCCTTTGCCTGACGTATCGCGTTCTTGAACGCGAGCGCGTCGCTGCTGCCGTGCGCTTTTATCACAGGTCTTGCCGTACCCAGCAGCGGAGAGCCTCCGGTCTGGCGGTAATCCATAGTCGAGGTAAGCTCGTTTATGCCCTTTTTAGTGATAAGCGCGGCGATCTTTGTGCCTAAATTGCGGAAAAACAGCCTTTTCAGCGCGGTCTTCATGAAAGAGCCCATGCCCTCTACCGTCTTTAAGTATATGTTCCCGGTAAAGCCGTCGGTAACTACCACGTCGGCAGCACCCAGCGCGGCGTCGCGCCCCTCGATATTGCCGATGAAGTTAAGCCCGCTGCTTTTCAACACCTGATAAGCCTCCTGCTCGACCTCTCTGCCCTTTTCTTCCTCCGCGCCGACGTTGAGCAGACCGACGCGCGGGTTTTTTACGCCGAGTATCCTCTCCATATATATGCTGCCCATTACCGCAAACTGTTTCAGCATTTCCGGGCGGCAGTCAAGATTCGCTCCGCCGTCAAGCAGTATGTATTTGTTATCCGTACCGGGAAGTATCGGCGCCATAGCGGGACGTTTAACGCCCTTGATACGCTTTACCGCAAGAGTTCCGCCCATTACCAGAGCCGCGGTGCTGCCCGCGCTCACCATAGCGTCTACCTCTCCCGACGCCGCGAGAGAAAGCGCCTTGCCCATAGAGCAGTCCTTTTTCTCTTTAAGTATCAGCTTAGGGTCGTCCTCTATTTCTATAACGCCGTCGGCATGTACTATCTCTATGCCGTTCTTTGACGCTCCCAGCCGCTCAAAGCACTCGTTTATCTTATCTTTATCGCCGGTGAGCACGACCGTTATCCCATACTCGCTTACCGCCGATACCGCGCCTTTTACGGCCTCGTCCGGAGCGTTATCCCCGCCGAACGCGTCTATCGCTATTTTCATACAGATACTTCCTTTCGTTTTATTTGATCTGCAAGTATGCCCAGTCCCCTTTCGGACAAAGCGGCGTACCTCAGCTTTTTATCCTTTATTCTTTCCTTTAACGGAGGTAAAAGCCCCATGCTCGCCCCCATAGGCTGAAAGTTCTGATTTTCGGTGCTGATATGCTTTGACAGCGCATACAGCATAGTCCCCTCGGGAGGGATAAAGCTGTCCTTGCCGCACAGCTTCCTCGCAAGGTCAAGCCCCGCGATAATGCCGCTTGCCGCGCTTTCCACATAGCCCTCAACTCCGGTCATCTGTCCGGCGAAGTATACCCTGTTTGAACCTATAAGCATATAAGTCATGTCTAAAAGTCCCGGAGAATTAAGGAATGTATTTCGGTGCATAACGCCGTATCTTATAAACTCGGCATTTTCCAGTCCCGGTATCATGGAGAACACCCGCTTTTGCTCGGGAAAGCGCAGGTTAGTCTGAAATCCGACAAGATTGTACATCCTGCCCTCGTTGTTCTCTTTTCTAAGCTGTACCACGGCGTAAGGTCTTTTTCCGGTACGCGGGTCGATAAGTCCGACCGGCTTCATACAGCCGTATCTTACGCTGTCTATCCCGCGCTTTGCCAAAACCTCCACCGGCATACAGCCCTCGTATACCGTAAGCTGTTCAAAGCTCTTGAGCGGTACGCTCTCGGCGTTTACCAGCTCGCTGTAAAACCGCTCGTATTCCTCTTTATTCATCGGGCAGTTTATATAATCCGCGCCGCCCTTATCATACCGAGCCGCGAAAAACGCCTTGGTCATATCTATGCTGTCAAAGGTAACTATAGGCGCCGCCGCGTCGTAAAAGCTCAGCGTTTCGCCGCACTTTTCCTTTATCGCCGCGGCAAACTTATCGGAGGTCAGCGGTCCGGTGGCTATTACCGTATCGCTTTCGGGAAAGCTTACCGCCTCCTCGCTTACCACCTCTATAAGCGGCTCGCTGTTGATAAGCCTTGTCACCTCGTCGGAAAACTTCTCTCTGTCCACCGCAAGCGCGCCGCCTGCCGCGACCTTGGTCTTCTCCGCCGCCGCCATGGTGACAGAACCTAACATACGCATTTCTTCTTTAAGCATACCGCAGGCGCTGGCGGGATCGGCGGATTTAAGCGAATTGCTGCATACAAGCTCCGCAAAACCGCTGTATTTATGCGCCGGTGAGTATTTATTAGGCTTCATCTCTATCAGCCGCACCGGTATGCCGTTACGGGCAAGCTGCCACGCGGCCTCCGTTCCGGCAAGCCCCGCGCCTATTACCGAGGCTTTATAACCGTTCGCCATCACTCTTTGTCCTGTCCGTCATCACGCACATATCCGCAGCCGTCTTTAGCGCAGTATACCTGCCCGTTTTTGCCGGACTTTTTGAATAATGTCGTCCCGCACTTAGGACAGATATCCGAAATAGGCGTATCCCACGTCATATAATTACAGTCCTTATAATTTTCACATCCGTAAAAAGGCTTGCCCTTTTTGGATTTTTTCGCCAGCATTTTGCCGCCGCATTTAGGACAGCGTCCGCCGGATTCGTTTACTATCCTCTTAGTGAATTTACACTCGGGAAAGCCGGAGCAGCCTAAGAATTTCCCATAAGGCCCTATTTTTATCACCATCGGCTTACCGCACTTTTCGCAAAGGATATCGGTAGGCTCGTCGGGTATTCTTACCCGTTTGCCCTCCATGTCCTTTTCCGCTTTGTCAAGCGATTTTTCAAATCCGGTATAGAAATTGCGCAGAACGTCCACCCACTCAGTCTTTCCCGCCTCTATCTTATCAAGGTCACTTTCCATCTGCGCGGTGAACTTTGCGTCTACTATCCTGTCAAAATGGTCTTTCATAAGGTCGGTGGTGACAAACCCCAGCGAGGTCGGCTTTAACTGCTTGCCCTCGCGCTCGACATAATGGCGGTCAAGTATCGTCGCTATGGTGGGCGCGTAGGTAGAGGGTCTGCCGATTCCGTTTTCCTCCAGTGTCTTTATAAGGCTCGCCTCGGTATATCTCGGAGGCGGCTGGGTAAAGTGCTGATTGCCGGACAATTCTTTTACCGTCAGCTTTTCCCCTACGGTAAGCGCCGGAAGAGCGCCGCCCTCCTGCTCCTCTCCGTCGTGGCTTTCCTCATACAGTACGGTAAAGCCGTCGAATTTCACGGTATAGCCGCTCGCCTTAAACAGACAGCCCGCGCAGTCTATATCCACGGATTTTGTGTCAAGCTGCGCGTTTTCCATCTGGCTTGCCATAAAGCGCTCCCATATCAGCTTATACAGCTTATATTGGTCGGACGTCAGCGAACCTTTCACCTTGTCCGGAGTAAGCGAGATTATCGACGGACGGATAGCCTCGTGTGCGTCCTGCGCGTTGCTGCGGGATTTGTAATTCCTCGGCTTTGCGGGAAGATACTCCTTGCCGTAGGTCTTTTCGATAAGCTCCGCAGCGGCAGCTTTCGCCTCGTCGGAAATGCGCAGGCTGTCGGTACGCATATAGGTTATAAGTCCCACCGCGCCCATATCCGGCACTTCAACGCCCTCGTACAATTCCTGAGCGGCGCGCATCGTCCTGCGCGAATTAAAGGACAGCTTACGCGACGCCTCCTGCTGAAGAGTAGAGGTGGTGAACGGCGGCGCGGGCACTTTCTTACGAGTGGAATTTTTTATTGATTGTATAACAAACTCGCCGCCCTCAAGTCTTTGCAATACTTTATCGGTCTTTTCCTTGTTATCTGCGGAGAACTTTTCGCCGTCCACCTCCGCTAATTTTGCGGGGAAAGCGCGCCGGCTCTTGCCGGAAAGCAGCTTTGCGTCTATGCTCCAGTATTCGCTGGGGTCGAACTGCTCTATCTCCTTTTCTCTGTCAACGATAAGCCTTACCGTCACCGACTGTACGCGTCCCGCCGACAAGCCTCTCCTTACCTTTTTCCATAAGAACGGGCTGAGCTTATATCCCACTATACGGTCAAGTATCCTGCGCGCCTGCTGTGCGTTGATAAGGTCCATGTCCAGCGTGCGCGGATGGCTCATACCCGCCGATACGCCGGTTTTGGTTATCTCGCTGAAGGTGACGCGCACCGGATCGTTCTCATTTATTCCGAGAATGTGCGCTAAATGCCAGGAAATAGCCTCTCCCTCGCGGTCGGGGTCGGTCGCAAGATAAACGGTATCCGCTTTCTTAGCGGCGGTCTTAAGCTCCTTTATCAAAGCGGCTTTTTCCTTTTTATTTTCGTACAGCGGGGCAAAGTCATGCTCCACGTCTACGCCGAGCTTAGATTTCGGAAGATCCCTGATATGTCCTACCGACGCAAGCACCGAGTAATTTTTTCCGAGATATTTCCCTATCGTTTTCGCCTTGGCGGGCGACTCCACTATAACAAGATCAGACATCCAATTTCCCTTTCTTTTGTTTTGTATATTAAATTTACTTGTTTCAGGAATTTTTATTCATTTCCCATAAAATTATCGCCGCCGCTATTGAAGCATTTAGACTTTCCGCGCCTTGTATAGGTATATATACCGAACCGGTGCAAAGCGCCGCGGTATCGTCGGTAATGCCGTTTCCCTCGTTTCCGATAACTACGGCGGACTTATTTTGAAAAGCAAAGCTGCCCAATGGCTGAGCGCTTTTGTCCAGCATGGCGGCATATACGGCAAAACCCGCCTCTTTCAGCATAGCCAGCGCTTCCTTTACCGGCGAGTAATATATAGGCATACGGAACACCGAGCCCATAGAGGCGCGCACCACCTTCGGAGAAAAGGCGTCGGCGCAGCCCTCGGACAGTATCACGCCGTCTATACCGAGCGCCTCGGCGGTGCGTATAATAGTACCTATGTTGCCGCTGTCCTGTAAATTTTCCAGACACAGCATACGACTGCTATTATATATTGTACTTAAATTTAAGATTTTGTCAAGATGCCTAACAGTAATAAACAGCCCCTGCGGGGTCTTTGTGTCGGAAATATACTCCGCTAACCCGTCGGTTATCGTATATGCGTTTATTTGTTCTCTTAATTTTTTCACGGTATCGGGATATTTTTTCTCCGCCGACTCCGAAACAAAGGCGATATCTCCCAATTCACAGCCGCAGCACAAAGCCTCCCGCACCAGCTTTTCTCCCTCTACCGGGAACATTCCCGAGCTTTTGCGAGCCTTGCGGTCGTTTACCAGCTCGCGGTAACTTTTTATAAGCGCGTTGCTGCGTGACGTTATTTCCATAGTACACCTCCTTGCAGCTTCGTCTTGACATTGACGCGGCTATGTGTTAAAATTTCCATAGACAGGATATTATTCTTATCAACAAAAAATTCTCTTATACGAAAGGAATCATATATGGCTTTTTCCGAACTTGTCAATATCCAGCAGCCTACCGGGCTTACATTTGACGAGGAATACAATATCCTCGGCGGGACTATGCACGGCATACCGGTCGCTGTTTTCGATAATTTCAACCGCCACCGCTTTGATATAATATTCGGCGCGGTAGTAAGCGATAAAATAATGCAGGAGGTCTATCTGCTGACTGCGGGATTTCCGAAAAAGACCGTGCTCGGCGTGGAAAAGGCGGACGGCTGTCTGAGGGTGTTCTGCAACGATTATAAGCTTTCGCAGGACAGGCTGCCGTTGCTGATAGATTTCCTTGACCGCGCGTCGGAGCTTATCAGCCGCAGAAAGCCGTCGGTGACCGAGCTGAATTACGAGAAGATACATTCGCTTTCGGTATATATGGTGCTGACCCGCCGTGACAAAAGCAGCGATAAAAATTCCGGCAAGAGCAAAAGCAAGACCCGCCGCCTGACGATATCCAAAGAGGGTGCAAAAAGCATCGCAAAAGGCGTGATAGGCGGACTTATCGGGCTTATCATCGGGGCAAGCGTTTTTACCCTTTTCATAATGATGAACGATATTCTCGGTTGGTTCGGCGGAGTGATAATGGCCGCCGCGGTAATTTCAATGTACACGGTATTTTCCCGCCGGCTCAAAGCGCCGGACGTTATAATCTGTTCGGCGTTCGTGCTGATAGGGTGGCTGTTTTCCAACTGCTTTTCCTATCTTTTCAAGATATTCATGCAGGAGGACGCGGCAGGCAGCGGGCTTAATATGTTCGGCATAATCGACCGACTCGGCTACTTCGCCTCTAAATATCCGGAGCTTACCGCGCTGTTTTCAAATACGCTGACTATCAGCTTTATGTTCGTATTTGCCGGCATTATAGGAAGCTGCGTGTTCTACTTCCGTTATCACCGCAGCGATATGTATTGACCGTATTTCTCTAATAAAAACACTCCCGCGTACACGGGAGTATTTTTTATTAAAGAGCCGCTTTTGCTTTTTCTACAAGTGCCGTAAATCCTGCGGGATCGTTTATTGCGATCTCGGACAGCATTTTTCTGTTAAGCGCTATATCAGCTTTTTTAAGGCCGTTGATAAAAGTCGAATAGTTTACGCCGTTGAGCTTGCAGGCGGCGGATATTCTCGTTATCCAAAGACGTCTGAAATCTCTTTTCTTTAAGCGTCTGCTTATATAAGCATACTGACCGGATTTCATTACGGCGTTCTTAGCTGATTTATACAGCTTGCTTTTGCCTCCCCAGTAACCCTTTGCCAGTTTTAATGTTTTATTTCTTCTCTTGCGAGTAGCGAGTGCGCCTTTAATTCTAGCCATCTTTTTTGTCCTCCTCAATTATTCGCGTTCATGTACGCGTGGTTTTATTTATACGGAATGAGCTTCTTTACCTCTGCAACGTTGGTCTTGTCGCAGTAACCGGCAACGCGGTTGATACGTTTCCTTTTGGTGGCCTTCTGTGTCAGTCTGTGACGGCGGTTAGTCTTCTGGTACTTTACCTTGCCGTTCTTGGACAGATTAAAGCGTTTCTTCGCACCGCTGTGGGTCTTGATCTTGTATTGTGCCATTTTCTAGTCCTCCTTGTTTTGCTGCTGATCGTTCTCAGCATTTTTCTTTGCTTTCTTAGTGCTCTGCGCGGCTTTGGGCGCGACTACCGTCATGTAGTTCTTGCCCTCGAGCTTTGCGGGCTTATCTGCGGAGCCGTACTCAGCCACGGCGTCAAGAAATCTCTTCATGAGGTCCTCGCACAGATTCATATGCGAAAGCTCTCTCACGCGTCTGAACCGTATCTTGATCCTCACCTTGTCGCCGTTGTTAAGGAACTTTATCGCGTGGTTCAGCTTGGTATTGAAATCGTTTGTGTCGATATTGAGCGACATCTGGATCTCTTTCAGCTCTGCCTGCTTTTGATTCTTCCTTGCCTCTTTCTCGCGCTTGGATTGCTCAAAGCGATATTTGCCGTAATCCATTATGCGGCACACCGGCGGCTTTCCCTGCGGAGCGATGAGTACCAGATCAAGATCTGCCTCTTCCGCTAATTTAAGCGCCTGCGCCGAAGACATTATGCCGAGCTGCTCATTATCACTGCCGATCACACGAACCTCTTTTTCGTTTATTTCCTCGTTTATGAGCTGTTCCTTTGTGCTGATCTTAAAGCACCGCCTTTCTGAAAACACATGATAAAAAACAAAAGCGTGAAAGCAGATCATCAGCCGTCACGCAACATACTCTCCCGCCTACGGTGGGAAAAGAATATGTTTACCGCACTTGCTGCCGCGATAGGCGCGTGTGGGTGAGAGTTCTTCTCTGCTTTTGTTTTACAACTTTACCCGATTATTATATCACGAACAAATACCGTTGTCAATAGGTTTTCGCAATTTTTCTAAAAATTATTCAACAGGGTCGCCCGCGGCTTCCTCGGCGGTAAGCTCGACCGGCGTTTCGTCCTCGTCGTCGGGACGCGCTATCTTCATGACCTTTCCCAAAAACAGCGACAATACCAGTCCGACGATTATCGGCAGATAGAACGTCAATAAACGCCATATGAATGTGGAAGTTCCCACCAGCGGTTTATTTGCCGCGGTCTTGAAAATATCGCCGAAAAACGCCGTGTAGCTACCCTCCGCCGCGCCCAAAGCGCCCGGCAAGGGTACAAATCCGGATATCATCAGTACGAACGCCTGACAGGAAATTATCGTTATATAATCCGTGCCGCTCAGTCCGAAGCCTAAATAAATTATGTACGAGATAGAGAAATACGCGGTAAGCTGTATCACCGTGTACAGCACCATTCTGAGTATAAGCAGCGGCTTTCTCTTTACGAAGTTGAAATTCTCGTGGAACTGGTCGATAGTCGCGTTAGTCTTTTCTATAGCGTTTTCGATAGCCTCGGGAGTCTTTAAGATGTGCATTTTTCCGACCAGCTTTATCAGAGCTTTCGCCATCACCTTTAGAGGTTTAGTGAAAAACGCCGCCATGATAAGCACCACTATCACCGCGGTGTTTATCACAAATCCGACTATTACCAGCAGCATAAGAGGAGCTATCTTCTCATAAAAGCTGTTAAATTTTATCAGCAGCACGAATACCGAATACAGCGTCAGTACGAACTGATACACGATAAACCTGCTGAGCAGCGCGGTAACGCCGTTAGATACCGGCACGCCGAATTTCGAGAAATAATACGCCTGCATAGGCTGTCCGCCGGTGGAGGACGGCGTGATACAGTTAAAATACTGACCGAGTATCGCCACTATAAACGACTTATAAAACTTCTGCCCCGGCTGTAACGTCCGCAAAACGGCATGCAGCTGCAAAGCCTCCATCGACCAGTACACCACCATAAGCATAACGGCGATCAGTAAAAAACCGATATTTATCTGCTGGATATTGCTTATTATATTGTCAAAGCCGTCTACGAAACACACATAGAAAATCATAAAAACGAACGCGACAGCACAAATGATAAGATTCAGACGGTTTGAATTTTTCTTTTTCTTCTTTTTGTTCTCCATATCCGATTTCTTAAGAAATCCCTCACCCCGATATATTTTCATTAAGAAAAATAAAGCGATAATATCAATTATACATTATTTCCGGCAATTTGTCAACCGTATTACAGCGACGCGGCGAAAATTAAAAACCGCATCGTAAAAAACAATGCGGTTTTCGTTTTAAGTGATATACGCTTGATTTCGCTTAACAGCGGGCTTTTTAAGCTCTCCTAGCGTCAAACCTTAGCGCCTTTGTTGACATATACGGGGTACGCCTCTGTTCCGGACAACGAACGATAGTCGGAGATATCGACGTTCTTATCGGTGATCGCGTAATTGAGCTCCGCCTTTTCACCTACGACGGTATCCTGCATAAGTATGCAGTTTTTAACCTTCGCGCCCTTGCCTATCTTAACGCCTCTGAACAGCACGCAGTTTTCAACGGTACCCTCGATAACGCAGCCGTCGGCAACGATAGAATTGCTTACCAGCGAGTCTATGCCGTATTTTGCGGGAGCCTCGTCCTTTACCTTGGTGTATATCGGGGAATCGCTGTTGAATATCTGGTCGCGGATATCTTTATCCACCAGCTTCATATTGCTCTTGAAATATGTATCTATGCTGTCTATCTGGAAGAACGGACCGTCGAATTTATAGCCCATCACCTTCATCTCATGCAGCCTGTGCTGTAAAACGTCCACCTCAAAGCTGTACAGGTTGCGGCTTTGCGCCTCTCTGATGATATCCAGCAGGAAATCCTTTGCCACTACGAACATATTAAGGCTTACGTTATGCTCGCCGCTTATCTCGGGACGTACCAGAACGTCATATACCTCGTTGTTCTCGTTCACCGCGAGTATGGTCTTGGTCATGCTCTGACCTGCGGTAAATACGCCTCTGCCGTAAACCACCGTGATATCCGCGTTGTTCTTCTCATGGAAGTCGACTATCGGGCGGTAGTCTATGTTGGCGATGACGTCCGCGTCGGAAAGCAGCACATAATCGGCAACATTATCGGTGATAAAAGGCTTTATCTGCGACATAGCCTCCAATCTGCCTCTGTAAAGTCCGGTGCTGTTTCCGTAGGGAGGCAGCAGGTGCAGTCCGCCGGTCTTGCGGGAAAGATCCCATTCATCTCCCGCGCCGACATGGTCGATAAGCGAAAGATAATTGTCCTTAGTTACTATACCGATAGTGTCGATATCGGAGTTCACCATATTTGAAAGCGGGAAATCCACCATTCTGTATCTTGCGCCGAAAGGAACGCTTGCCAGCGCGCGGATCTTGGTAAGGTCCGGCACGGTTATATCGTGCATATTAGCAAATATCAGACCCAGTACATTTGACATATTAGCCATTTCTATCTTCCTCCCCCGCTTACACATTCTCGGAGATCATAGCCTTGGGCTTGATCACCGCATTGTCGCTTACCGTTACCTGATGTCCTATTACCGCAACGCCCCAGGTGTCCTTATCCTCGATAGCCTCGGGACGCTCGCCTATATGGACGTTTTCACCGATAACGCAATCCTCGCCGATTATCGCGTATTCCACTACCGCGCCTTTCTTGATAACGGTGTTAGGCATAATGATACTGTCGCGCACTACCGCGCCCGGCTCTATGGTAACGCCGGAGAACAGTACCGAGAAGTCTATAAGACCCTCTATGTTGCAGCCCTCGCATATCATGGAATTTTGTATCTTGCTCTGCGTGCCGGCATAATGCGGAGGCATTACGGGGTTTCTGGAGAAGATGCGCCAGTTGTTGTCATGCAGATCCAGCGGCACATTCGGGTCTAAAAGGTCCATATTCGCTTCCCACAAGCTGTCTATAGTACCTACGTCCTTCCAGTAGCCGTCAAAGTGATAAGCTACCAGCTTGTTGCCCGCCGCTAACATCGCGGGGATTATATTCTTGCCGAAGTCCTTGCTTGCGCCGGTATCGTTCTCGTTTGCGATAAGGTGCTGTTTAAGATTCTGCCACGAGAATATATACACGCCCATCGACGCGAGATTCGATTTAGGCTCCTTGGGCTTTTCCGCAAACTCATAAATAACGTCGTTTTCATCGGCGCTCATTATGCCGAAACGCGGAGCTTCCTCCCACGGCACTTCCAGCACCGCTATGGTAGCGTCGGCGTTATGTGATTTATGGAAGTCCAGCATAGCGCTGTAATCCATTTTATAGATATGGTCGCCGGACAGGATAGCCACATATTCCGGGTTGTATCTGTCCACAAAGCTGATGTTCTGGTAGATAGCGTTCGCGGTGCCCTCATACCAGGACTTGCCGGACGAGGACTCATAAGGCGGCAGTACGTGTACGCCTCCGTGTACTCTGTCCAAACCCCACGGGTGACCGTTGCCTATGTACTCGTTGAGCACCAAAGGCTGATACTGGGTCAGCACGCCCACGGTGTCTATACCGGAATTTACGCAGTTAGACAGCGGGAAATCGATGATCCTGTACTTGCCGCCGTAAGGCACGGCGGGTTTTGCCATATCCTTAGTAAGGGCGTACAGTCTGCTGCCCTGACCGCCCGCAAGCAGCATTGCCACACATTCTTTCTTGACGTGTTTCATATTTTCCTCCGTAAATTTATTTGTAAGCCTTTAATCGGCCTTTTCGCCTTTTGCCTTAGCTGAGCTCTTCGCCGGTTTTTTCTCCGATTTAACAGTAGAACTCTTCGCCGCAGGTTTTTTCTCCGTCTTAGCGGGTTTCTTTTCCGTCTTAGCGGGTTTCTTTTCCGTCTTAACGGCGGAGCTTTTCTCGGTCTTTGCGGACTTTTTCTTAAGGTCGTCCTCGGGACTGCGCTTGTTCTCCGGCTTTAAGAAGATAGCGCACATTGCGGGTATCTTCATGCTGATAGAATACTCCAACCCGTGCATGGGAACGCACTCCGCGGTGTATTTGCCGCCGCTTCTGCTGGTGCCGCCGTACTTTTTATTGTCGGTGTTGAATACCACCTTATAATCGGCATAATACGGCACGCCGAAGCTGTATATCTCCTGCTCTACCGGCAGGAAATTGCATACCGCGATGACCTCGTCGCCGGAAGAATCTATCCTGCGGAATACGATTATGCTGTTGTGATAATCGTCGTTGGATATCCAGCTGAAGCCGCTCCAATCGTAATCTATCTCCCACAGCGGCTTGTTCTCAAGATAAAAGTGGTTGATATCTTTTACAAACTCCTGATACTGCTTATGCTCTTCAAACTCCAGCACATCCCAATCCAGTCCGGTCTTGTAATTCCACTCCCTGAACTGGGCGAATTCCTGTCCCATAAAGGTCAGCTTTTTGCCGGGATGCGCGGTCATGTATGCCAAAAACGTCCTCAGCGAATCGAAGCGTTTTTCCCTCGGACCGCTCATCTTGTCAAGCATAGAGCATTTTCCGTATACCACCTCGTCGTGCGAGATAGGCAGTATGAAATTCTCCGAGAAAGCATAGTAGAACGAGAAGGTCAGCTTATCATGATTGTACTGACGGTATTCGGGGCTCATGGACATATAGGAAAGCATATCGTTCATCCAGCCCATGTTCCACTTGAAGTTGAAGCCCAGTCCGCCGATATCGGTGGGCTTGGTCACCATCGGCCACGCGGTGGATTCCTCCGCTATCATCATAAGACCTTTATGTCTGGTGAACAATGCGGCGTTCAGCTTTTGTAAAAACGCCACCGCCTCAAGGTTCTCGTTGCCGCCGTGTATGTTAGGAGTCCATGCGCCGCCCTGACGGTCATAGTCAAGATACAGCATAGATGCGACCGCGTCGACGCGCAGACCGTCTATATGGTACTCGCTTATCCAGTAATTGGCGTTTGAGATAAGGAAAGACTGCACCTCCGGCTTGCCCCAGTCGAATACGCGCGTGCCCCAGTTGTAATGCTCGCGCTTGTTCGGGTCGGAATACTCATAGCAGTAATCGCCGTCAAACTCATACAGTCCCGCCGCGTCTTTCGGGAAGTGTGCGGGCACCCAGTCGAGTATCACTCCCACGCCGTGAGTATGGCAGTAATCCACAAATTCCATGAAATCGTGAGGCGTACCGAATCGCGATGTAGGCGCATAGTAGCCTATCTGCTGATAGCCCCAGCTTCCGTCGAAAGGATACTCCGCTACCGGCATCATCTCGATATGGGTAAAGCCCATTTTCTTTACATAAGGCACCAGCTTTTCGGCAAGCTCCATATAGGAAAACAGCTCGTCCTCGTCCTTTTTGGTAAACCAGGAATTAAGGTGCATTTCGTAGATGTTCATCGGGGAATGGTACACATCCGCCGTTTGCTTTTGCTTCATCCACTCTTTATCCTGCCAGCGATAGCCGGAAATGTCGTACACCTTGGACGCGGTGTTCGGCCTCGTTTCCATGTGTGTGCCGTAAGGATCGGCTTTTAGCTTTATCTGACCGTAAGCCGTTTCTATGCTGTATTTGTAAGTATCGAACTGTTTGATATCCGGAATGAATTTTTCCCAGATACCCGCGTCGCTTATCTTGTCCATGCAGTGAACAGTCCTGTCCCAATTGTTGAAATCGCCGACCACGCTGACGCTTTTCGCCTTGGGAGCCCATACTCTGAACATTACTCCGCCCTTGCCGTCCTTGCCCATGAAATGCGCGCCGAACGTCTTGTAAGCCTCGTAATTTTCCCCTTGATGGAACAGATAAAAAGGTACGTCCAGACCTTTAGGAACAGTAATAGCCATATAATTATCCCCTTTTTGGTGTTATAGTGTTATGTTATTGCACTATAAGTATAACACTATTGCCAAAAGTTTTCAATAGTTTTGTGCTGATTTTATCAATATCGCCTTAATTTTTTGTTGAGATTTGTGCAATTTGTCCAAGTATTCAAAGGGATTTTAACGCAAAAACGTGAATTTTCGTCATATTATGCCGCGGATATAGGCCGCCAGCTCGCACGCCATCTCCTCCTGTTCGGGGATACGGGGGTGTCCGGGGGTCGCCGCGCCGTTGCGTGTAAAGCGAAAACGCGTGATATTCCCGTCGGCAAGCTCCGAGCATATCTCGTCGAGCGCCTCGTCCCATACAGGATCGTGCATAAGCACGGTGGTTATAAGGATAAACTTAGTCTTTGCGCCGTATTTCTCCTTAAGATCCAGCACTATTTTTTTATAGCCGTCCTTCCAGCGCCAGGTTGATGATACCGCTGCGCTCGGCGAAC
>CANRII010000033.1 GCA_947630685.1 uncultured Ruminiclostridium sp.
ATAAGCACACCGGACAGCGAGAACACGCGCATAAGCGATTTTGCCGTCAGTATGCCTTTTGCCAAAGAGGTAAACGTTCCGCCGCAGGATAACCCACCGCTGCCGCGAGAGGTGTATTTTGTACATTCGTCATACTCCTCATGCGCGCTGTGCGGAAGTATCTTTATCAGCTCCGGACTTATCTCGAACATATCCGCGAGCTTTTCAACGGTAACTATCGAATCGGTGGTATGCACTATCACCGCAATATTTTCTTTCTGTAACGCCTGCAAGCTGCTCTTTACCTCGGGATTTGCGGTCATGCAGATAATGAACATCGCCACTACCTCGCCGCCTACCGCGAGATAGACTACCTCGTCGCTTTCCGCCGCGCAATGCTTGCGTTCCGACTTAGTGGAGGGCAGATCTATATGGTGCATGGTCATAAGCGCCCTGCCGCCGAACATAACGCGCCTTGTTCCTATCCAGCCGGTAACGCCGCAGTTATCCTCATAAATGCAGCCGTCCACCTTTTTGAGCAGCTCTTTATCGCCCAGCGTCACGTCGTAAAATGCGTATGAAAGTATGCCGTCGGTGTGTATCGCAAGGCTTGCCGCCATAACTATCGCTTCATCTATATTCACCGTCGCAACGGATTTTTTCTTCTGGCAGCATTTTACGCTGCGGATTATCGCGCTTCCCACCGGGAAAAGCGCTTTAGCGTCGGTCATCACGGTGTTCACCGAGGAAAACTTTTCCGCCGCCTCATAACCGAGCAGCGCCGCGTTGCTTTTCTGTAACTGTTTTGAGGTCTTGTCCAGCGGCCGATTCACCATAAGCATAAGCGCAAACGGCGACATCAGCGTCACCGCCGCGATCGCTGTCGAAATAGCCCAGAACAGCGGGTTTTCGTTGCGGACGGTCACCTCAAATTCCGTTCCGAATATATTGAAATACGCCAGCAGTCCCGCCAGCACTCCCGATATAAGCGAGCCGATTATCAGCTTTCCGGACAGTCTGTCCGCCGCGTCGTCGCAGTAGCTGGATCTTAGAAAATCGGTCAAAAATTCGGTCTTTCTCATTACCGCCAGCACCGGAACTCTGTTGCCCAGCCCCTTTGCAAGCATGGAGGCGGATGCCTCATTTTCCACCTTTTGAGCGTAATATTTCTGACTGTCGCCCGATATAAAGCGGAAATTTCGTTTAGCGCGGGAGATCATATACATTTTCCCCGCGGTATTGAATACCAGGCCTACCAGAGAAACCGAAACATATATAAACATATGCCCTAAGCGGAACGACTGCATATCCACCAGCGCCACCACTCCGCCTATCAGCGAAAGCACGGCGGAAAACGCGCAGACCGAATCGCAGTCCGGCTTTCCGGTGAACAGCTTGATGATACCGTTGCTTATAGCGGTCGAGCAGACCGCGTACCCCAATACTCCAAGCACCAGATATACATACAGCAGCGACTCCACGTCCGCGCCGCGATTGATGAAGTTGAACATAGTAAGCCCCAGCTTGCCGAACAGCTCAAAATCATTAAGGAACGCCACTATCACGGTAAGCGCCGTTATCACGATAAGCAGCGTCATTCTGACCTTAAGCCCTTTATGGCTCGCGCAAAGGTCGGCCCATATCTGCCCGGTGCTGTCGTAATCGTCAAATTCCTCCTGCGGCTCTTTCTCCTCCTCCTGAGGGGGCAGCGCGCTCTCGTCCTCAAGTACGAAATCCTTGAGCTTGTGCTTTTTCTCCGCGCCAAGCTCCGCCAGACGTTCCTCCTCAACGGCGGGATTTTCATGCGGCAAAGCGCCGGTCGCCTCTATTATCTGCTTTTTGTAATCTATATTCAGCGGGTGCGCCACGGTGGACGGCTTATGCTTGATGTCGGACAGCGTTATCGTGCGGTGCGCCTTTAAGTCTGCGCGGCGCTTTTCCTCCATCGAGCGGTTGAGCTTTTCTATCAGCGAGGTGTTCGGAGCTTTGGTAACGTACTCCTTTACCTCCTCGCTCTCCTCTAACTTTTCACCCACTTCTGATTTTACCGGCGGCAGCTTCTTTATCTGTTCTTTCTTTATATCCTGCGTATTGCCGGAAAACATGTGGCTTACGTCCTCCGATAAAAACGGCTCCGGCTCGTTCTTCTCGGAAAACGCGCGTTCTTTCACCTCTATCGGGTTGACCTGATCCAGCATTGCGTCGGGGTCGGTGTTTTCCCTTTCCCTTTGTAGCAGCAATGCACGCTTTTCCTCTTCCTCCTGCTGCTTTTTAAGCTCCTCCGTGTGAGTGAGAACATGCACCTTTTCAACCGGTTTTTCAACATGCTTTACAGGTTCTTTTTTCTCATCTTTCGGCTCCGGCTTTTCCGGCTCTTCGGCCGGAATATACTCTCCCTCGCCGTCGGAAATAGCAAAGGTCTCGGTATCCGCCAACACCCTGTCCACGGCATAGCTGCTGTCCTCGGTATCGCTTTCGGACGCGGATATGTCGTTCAGCACGTCGGCATACGACATATCGGGAATTACAGGCGCGTCCGACGGCTCGGAATTACCGGCCTTTTTTGCGTCAAGCTCCGCTAATATGTCATCTATCGAATAATCAGCCATTTTATTTTCCTTTCTCGAATATTCCCGGCTTTATCGCGGCTCAGCCCTTGTTACGGCCGCGCACAAACTCGTACATCAGTATGCCTGCGCTTACCGATGCGTTGAGAGAATTTACCTTTCCGTACATTGGCAGGGAGATTATCACGTCGCAATTTTCCCTGACCAGTCTGCTGAGCCCGTACCCCTCGGAGCCTACCACCAGCGCCGCCGCGCCGCCAAGACTTACCTTTTCGACCGGCTGTCCGTCCGCTTCCGCCCCATAGACCCAGATATTGTTCTGTTTAAGAAATTTTATCGTGTCACAAAGATTAGTGACCCGCGCTGTCTTTACCCATGCCGCCGCTCCCGCGGAGGTCTTATACACGGTGGAATTTACCGACGCGCTGCGCCGTTTCGGGATTATCACGCCGTGCGCGCCCGCCGCCTCCGCCGTGCGGATTATCGCCCCTAAATTATGGGGGTCTTCTATCCCGTCGCAAATTACGATGAACGGCGGTTCTTCTTTTTGGGCTGCGAACGCAAGTATATCCTCGACGGTAGAGTATTCCACCGCCGAAAGCCGCGCCGCCGTGCCGCCGTGCTTTTCGGTGCCGCATAATTTGGTAAGCTGCTTTGGATCGGCTGAGCGGAACACTATCCCGTTTTTGCGGGCAAGCGCGGAAAGCTCGCCGAAAAAGCGGCTGTCCTTTTCTATGATTATCTCGTCTATCGGGCTGCCTGCTCTAAGCGCCTCGGTAACGGCGTTTTTCCCGAAAATTATCTCCCCGCTGTCCGGCACCCGGCAGACCTCCCTTCGCAGCACAAACTATCTCATTATTCCATATTCAGTATAATTATATCACACTTTCTTGACGATGTCAACAAAGCCGCCTACGCTTTAACAAAGGTTTAACAAATTTTTACATAAGATTTTATGTTCCCGCTATTGATTTTTTTATATAAAAGTAGTATAATTTTAGTAGCTATAGATTTTTTTTGGAAACACCGAGGGAAAGGAGGTGCCGACATGAGGAAAAAGCTGCTTGCGCTGTTTGCGGCGCTGCTTATAATATCCACGTCTACAATACTCGGCGGCTGCAACGTGCAGACCGTTTACCCCGACACTTCCGTTTCGGATATCTCTCAGGGCGGCACTTCGGAAATTACCTCGGATGAAACTTCGGGTACGACTTCCGGCACGACCTCGGGGACTACTTCGGGGACGACTTCCGGTACTACTTCCGGCACGACTTCGGGAACTACCGTAGGAACGACATTGGAAACTACCGAAAGCGATACCTCTATCACCACAACAACTACCAAACCTCCTAAGACCGACCCACCGAAGACCGAGCCTCCTAAGACCGACCCGCCTAAGACTGCTCCGCCTAAGACCGACCCGCCTAAAACCGATCCGCCTAAGACCGATCCTCCCAAAACGGAGAAAAAGCCGGTCGGGACCTCCCCGTCGTATGTTCCCTCCGCAAAGGCGAGCGGCACTAAGGTCGGCAAGAACGGAATGTTCACGATAGATTACTCCAACGCCGCCGACGGCTACGTCATGGTCAAGCTGAACAAAGCCTCCGGCGGAGAGTACAAGGTGCTTGTACAGGTAGACGGGATACAATACACCTACAATCTGAGCTCCGACGGAGATTACACGATAATCCCGATGACGCAGGGCAACGGTGATTACACGATATACGCGGGAAAGGTAATAGGCAGCGGACAGCTCGGCGATTACCTGGCGCAGAAGGTAACGGTAACGCTTAACAACAGCATGAACCCCTGGCTTATGCCGAACGCGTACTGTATGTATGATTCAAGCTCCAAATGCGTTAAAAAGGCGAGCGAATTGTGCGGCGGCTTCAACGAGCTTGAAAAGGTTGAAGCGATATATAAATTCGTCATCAAAAACACCGATTATGTTCCCACGGTCGAGAGCAGCGCGGACGGCTATGTTCCCTATCCTGACAGGACCTACAGCAGCGGACAGGGCATATGCTTCGATTACGCGTCGCTTATGGCGGCTATGCTGCGCTCACAGAAGATACCCACCAAAATAGTGGTAGGCTACGCCGGAAGTATTTATCACGCATGGCTCAGCGTATATATCACCGGCACAGGCTGGGTGGATGGGATAATAAGGTTCGACGGCAACACCTGGACGAGAATGGACCCCACCTTCCTTGACGACGCATACGACACCTCCGAATATCAGTCGATGGTAGATTACGTCGCAAACAGCGGCAACTATACCGATTATTATTATTATTGATCAGGATTTATGGAAAGGACAACAACATGGCAAAAAACGACATTTACACAAATTCCGGGCTGTCCGGCTTTTGTTCGGAGCTGGGTACTATCATAAGATCCGGCATTACCGTTACCGACGGGCTGTTCATGATGGTGCAGGAAGAAACGGACAAGGAGAAAAAACGGCTGATGGAAAGTATGCTTTCCTCGTTAGAGGCAGGCAGCTCTTTGCACGACGCGTTCGCTAATGCGGGAGAGTTTCCCTCATACTTTCTTGAGATGATCGCCATAGGTGAAAAGACCGGACGTATAGAGGCGGTGCTGTTTTCATTGTCGGCGTATTATGCCCGTCAGGATGAGCTTTCCGGCGCGGTGAGAAGCGCGATAGTATACCCTGCGGTGCTGCTGCTGACGGTATTCGCGGTGATAGTGCTGCTGGTTACATACGTGCTGCCGGTATTCGGCGACGTGTTCGCTCAGTTAGGACTTACCATGTCCGATTCCTCGGTATGGATAATGACGGTAGGCGCTGCGATAAGCCGCGCGGCGGTAATAGTGATCGCTATCGCTGCGGCATTGCTCATAATCGGCGTTATCCTGTACCGCTTTACCGGATTCAAAAAGGCGGTGCTTTCGCTGGCAGCTCACACCAAGACCGCCAAGGCGTTATACAGCGCAAGGTTTGCCAACGCGCTGTCGCTCACTCTTTCCAGCGGAATGGATATAGACGAATCGGTGGAGATGAGTGAAAAGCTGCTGGAAAATCCGGTCATGCTGGACAAGATAAAGCAGGTGCGGGAAAATATGAAAAACGGCAAGTCCTTTGTGGAGGCGGTGACGAGCGCCAAGCTGTTCTCCGGTATTTACACCCGTATGATAAGCATAGGCTTCAACACCGGAACTATAGACGAAGTAATGAACGATATCGCGCATAGGAACGAAGAACGCGTGAACAACGTCATGGAAACTGCGGTAGGCAGATTTGAGCCCGCCATGGTAATAATAATGGCGGTAACGGTAGGCTTCATACTGCTTTCGGTAATGCTGCCGCTGCTCGGAATAATGACAGTTATCGGATAAAGGAATACAACATGAAACACAGGATAAAAAGCGGATTTGCCGCAGCGATTATAAAAGACCTGCTTATCCCGATAGCGGTATGCGCCGTCGCCGCGGTGCTGGTCATGATATCGGTGAACTCCGCAGGAGCTAACGCCTCGGACGAAAACGCCATGATAACCGAACAGGGAATACGCCGCGCGGCAGTAGCGTGCTATGCCGCAGAGGGGATATATCCCGCAGATATAAATTATCTTATTGAAAACTACGACCTTAAGATAGATACCGACAGGTTCAATATTCTTTACAATTCCGTCGCGTCAAATGTGATGCCGGATATCAGAGTTTCGGCAAAGCCGCAGTAAAGGAGAAAGGAGCAGGCATGAACGAATCAAAACCTAATAAAAGCAGGCTGGACTCTATATTTGTACTTACGCTGTTCGTGCTGTTTGCGGCAAGCCTGCTGATAGTCACGGTGTATTTTGCGAAAATTTACCGCCATTCCGGCGAGAGGATAACGGAGCGGTTCGACGAGTCGGTGACGTTCTCGGCGCTCACCCAGAAAATACGCTCCTGCGACCATGCGGGCGGGATAGAGGTCATCTCACAGGAAAACGGCAATGTGTTAAAGCTAAACGAGCAGATAGACGGTACGGACTATTCCACCTATATATATTACCGCGACGGCAGCTTGTACGAGCTTTTCAATACCGCCGACACGGAGTTCGTGCCGGATTACGGTATGCCGATGATAAGCGCCGACGCCTTTGACATAACCACAGACGAGGACGGCTGCTATCTGCTGAAAATAACCTCAGGCAATGAAATTTATACGCGGCATATCGCCGTTAAGTCCGCCGAGCGCTTATAAAAACCTGAAAGGAGATATGTTTGCAAAGCAAGCATGATAATAAAGAATGAACAAACATTCAAAATCCGGCGTGTTTTTGATAGAGCTGCTGATAATAATTGCGGTCTTTGCGGTTTGCAGCGCTATCTGCATACAGGTGATGGCTACCGCGCAAAGCGAGCTTGATTACAGCGAACGGCTGACCGAAGCGACGGATTACGCCTGCGATATAGCGGAGCGGTTTCGCGGCGGAGAAGAGCTCTCGGATATAATCGACGAATACGACGAGCTTTACGCCGGCAAGATAGTCGTTTTGCCCGCCGAAAAGGATATCGCACCCGGACAGCTTACGGCAGAGCTTGCGCTGTCAAACGGAGAAAACATGGTATCTTACCTTAAAATAACGGTGAGCGACGACAAATACACCTACGCCGACATCACGGCGGCAAGGCTTGAATATTAACTCGGGAAAGGCAGATAAACGTATGAAAAAACATTCGATCGGGTTTTCCGGCGCCGGTATATCCTCGCTGATAATAGTGTTCACGGTATTGGCGCTGGTGATATTCACGATGCTGACGCTGCTTACCGTGCGGCAGGACTTGGAGCTGAGCCGCAAAACGGCCGCGGCGCAGACCGAGTTTTACGCCGCCGACGCTGCGGCGACCGAACGGCTGGGCAAGCTTAATATGTTAGCCGAGAAAAATCCGAACGGCGATCTGCTGGCATTCGCCGCGCAAAACGAGGGCTATACCGTCAATATGGAGGACGGCAGGCTCATAATCGGGTGGAGCGAGGATATCAGCGATAAAGGCAGGCTTGAATGTGAGGCCGAATATACTGACGGCTCATTGGAAATAATCAAGTGGCAGACGGTACAGAATGATTCTTATGTGAATGAAGGATCGCTTCCTATATGGGACGGCAAATCGCCTCCCGCACCGGCTCAGTAAAAGAAAGGATAAATGACATGGAATTAATGGAAATACTCAAAAGCGCGGTAGAAAATAACGCGTCGGACATTTTTATCATACCCGGCGTGCCGGTATCGTTCAAGGAACAGGGCGTGATCCGGCCGCATGCGGAGAATATGACCTCCCCCGCTTTATCGGAAGACCTGGTAAAGAGCATATACCAGACCGCTCAGCGCAGTATGGAAAGGTTCGAGCAGACCGGCGACGACGATTTTTCCGTTTCGGTAAAGGGATTGAGCCGTTTCAGAATAAGCGCATACCGGCAAAGAGGCTCTATGGCGGCTATCATAAGACTGGTATCCTTTGATATACCGGACTACAATACGCTGAATATCCCCAAAGAGATAATAGAGGATACGGCGCGGCGCACTAAAGGTCTGGTGCTGGTGACAGGTCCTGCCGGCGGCGGAAAGTCTACCACTCTCGCCTGCATAATCGATCAGATAAACAAGACCCGCAACGGCCATATAATCACGCTTGAAGATCCTATAGAGTATCTTCATAAGAATAAGATGAGCATAATAAGTCAGCGCGAGGTAAACAACGATACCGAAAGCTACATAACCGCGCTGCGCGCCTGCCTGCGTCAATCGCCGGACGTTATCTTGCTCGGAGAAATGAGAGATTACGAAACGATAAGCACCGCTATGACCGCGGCGGAGACCGGACATCTGGTAATATCCACCCTGCACTCGGTCGGAGCGCAGAACACTATCGACCGTATCATAGACATCTTCCCCGCAGGACAGCAGCAACAGATAAGAATACAGCTTTCTCAGCTTTTATGCTCGGTAATATCCCAGCAGCTTATCCCCTGTCAGGACGACGTGCTGCGTCCCGCGTTCGAGATAATGAAGTGCAACAACGCGATACGCAACATGATAAGAGAGTCAAAGACTCATCAGATAGATACCGTGATAACCTCCTCCGGCGCGGAAGGAATGGTGACCATGGACGCAAGTCTGATGAAAATGTACAATCAGAAGCTCATCTCGGACAGCACGCTGCTCAGATACTCCACTCATCCCGAGATCACCGCAAGAAAGATCTCGCAATAACAATATAAAACCAAATAAAAATAATTCAACGGCTTTCTCAAAGAAAGCCGTTGAATGTGACGGAAAGAAAGTAAAAAAAATCAAAGGTAGAATTATCGCTGTCTACGATTATATTATCTCACGTTATGGTTACATCTCGGTTACATTTTAGAGAAATTGGGATTTTTGGCGATTATTCTTCACTTTGAACAAAAAACGGCGGTATATTAAGCTGAAAACATACGCATATTTCACAAAATATAAGTAACTGTTATCGTTTTAATACAATTAAAAAGACAGATATTCGGGATTTTCAAAAGGAAAATATGAAATTTTTTAGATTTTACCTAAATTTTTGATAGATCGGCTCGCCAAAGCCATTATGCAAACGGTGGTTAAGTATATCGGAGGTTAAGCATGTCTGCGGTAACGATAACAATGCTGGGTGAATTTTCCGTTTCCTATCGTGACAAGACGGTAAAAGAAAAGGACCTGCGCGGTACAAAGGTATGGACGCTGATGCAGTACCTGGTGGCTCACCGCGAGCGGGAGCTTTCCCAAAACGAGCTTATCGAGCTGCTCTGGACGGAAAAAAGCAAAAATCCCGCCAACGCGCTTAAAACGCTGGTGCATAGGCTCAGACGGCTGCTTGCCGGAATACTGCCGGAGGGCGCGGAGCTTATCGTCAACAACGGCAGCTCCTACCGCTTTGAGCCGAATATCGAATGTATCGTCGATTCCGGGGAATTTGTCCGATTGTGCAAGCTGGCGGAGAACGGCGCTTTATCCCGCACTAAGCGCGCGCACGCCTATCGGGACGCATTGGCGCTGTACCACGGGGACTATCTTTCCGCCCACTCGAACGACACCTGGGTAATACCGGTCACGGTATATTTCCATACGCTGTATACCTCCGCGGTGGAAAAGTACGTAGCTTTACTTTATCCTATGGGAAAATTCACCGAGATAGTCAAGGTGTGCGAACGCGGTATAATCATAAATCCCACCGACGAAAAAATGCACATCCAACTGATACGCGCCATGACGGCGATGGGAGAATATACTCAGGCGGCAAAGCAGTACGAATATATCAAGAGGCTGCTGTTAGAGCAGTACGGCGCTCCGCCGTCGGTGCGGCTGACCGAGCTGTACGAGACCGCAGTCAAGCCGCGCAACGAAACGCAGGAGAATATAGACGTGGTGGTAGGCGAGCTGTCCGAGACCGAGAGCAGCGGCGGATATTACTGCGAATACGAGGTATTCAGATTCATCTATCAGATAAACTGCCGCGAGGTAAAGCGCAGCAAAAAGCAGATAAGCCTTGCGATGATAACGCTGACCGATACCGACGGCGTACCGCTCAGCAAAGGAAGAGCGCTTGACCGCGCGATGGAGCGTTTAGCGCAGGCTATAGGCTCTTCGCTTAGAATGAGCGACGTGTATTCCCGCTACAGCCGCTGCCAGTATATGCTGCTGCTCAGAGAAACGGACAGCGCCGCTTGTGAACGAATAAAAAACCGCATAATGTCTAAATACCGCCGATTTCAGTTGAAAAACGGAATTTGCTCTGTTTTTACCGCCCGTCAAATCGGCTGATAAAGCGAACAAATCCGCATTATAAAGGCGATCGCGGCGTTTTTTGAAAGTCAAAAACACGTCACCGAAGTGTAACCGCAGCACGTTTTTTCAATTGACAGCCGCTTACAATTATGCTATACTGTTATTTAAGAGAAGTTTAGTATCCTAAAACGGGTGCAGTTTATATATCGGCTTTACCGAAAGGAGCGTCAAAAATGAGCTTTTTCAAACAGGACGGCGGAATATCGCCGGACTGGGAGCTATTCATAAAAAATTTCCCCGACATCGGCACGTTTAGCTTGAATGCCAAGGAGGAAAAAGCATATATCGACGTCAACGCGGCCACTATTCTCGGCGTCGGCGTAAATGCCGGCAGCTCTGAGATATTTTCCGTTATAGACGCGCTTACCGAAAATCCGGTAAGCGGGGTAAAAAACGTGTTTCAGTTATCGGAAAACGGCGGCGTCAAAAGAATAGAGTTAAAGCTGAACAGCACCGGAGGGAATATAGTCGGCTTTGTAAGGGACGTTACCGGCCAGGCGCCGCAGGATAACGCCGGCCATGAGGACGGCTCCACGGATTATTTTCCGAGAAAAGACTTTATCAGAAAGGTCAGGGAGGCGCTGGCGCAGGCGTCCGGCAGCCTGGCTCAATGCTGCATGGCGGTACTGCATGTAAACGGCGTGGAGCTTGCGGACAGCGAGCTTGATTACTCCAAGACCGACCTTTGCGTGAAAGCGGCGGCTCATGCGTTGCTTAGGTTTGAAAGCGACGATGTTTTCATCGGTACGAAAAGCTACAAGGAATATTACATATTCTTCCGTCAGCTTGCGAAAAGCGAGATATACCGTCTGTTCAAGGAGATGTCGGACGAGCTGCAAAACTGCCGCATAATCGACGACGGCGGCAACGAGATACAGACCCGCAGCGGCATTTTTACCGCGATGATAGGCTACTGCTGGTATCCGACTCAGGCGGCAAGCATAGACATGATGTTTGACTATGCGGATTTTGCGCTGTACCGCGCGATGGCGTCCGGCAGCGTGGTAAGAGCGTTCGACATGACGGAATTTACCTCCGAGCTCATGAGCTATTCCGCGTCGAAAGAACTTGACGAGCTTATCGACCACAATAATTTTGACTATCATTTCCAGCCGATAATAAACGCGGAGGACGGTTCCGTATTTGCTTACGAGGCGCTGATGAGGCCGCAGGGCAGCACCCCGCTCGAGGTGTTAAGGCTCGCGCGCAGCAACGGCAGGCTTTACGATATAGAGCTGCTGACCTTTGAGAACGTGCTTGAAAAAGTCAGCAAAATGCGGGATAAATTCGAGGGCAAGAAGATATTTATAAACTCCATACCGGAGGCTATGCTGAAAGCAAACGATTTCAACCGCCTGTGCGAAAAATATCCAGATATCATACCCAACACGGTAATAGAGTTTACCGAGCAGTCGGATTTTGTCAACGAGCGCGTTATGGAGCTTAAGGATATATACCGTTCAAAGGGCTGCGAAATAGCGATAGACGACTACGGCAGCGGGTATTCAAACTCCGCCGCGATGGTAAAGGTCGCGCCGGATTATCTTAAGATAGACCGCTCGCTTATCGCGGATATAAACAAAAACACCAGAAAGCAGCACTTTATTTCTGGCATAATAGATTTCGCGCGGCTGAACAATATAAAGGTGCTTGCCGAGGGCGTCGAGACCTTTGAAGAGCTCAGCGTCACGATACGCCGCGGGGTAGATCTGATACAGGGATTTTATACCGCAAGACCGGAGCCGGACATGGTCGAAAAGATATCCGACGAGATAGTCGGAGAGATAAAGGCTATAAACCGCACCAAGCCGGAGATCAAGATAGTAAAGACCTACGAGATAGACCGGAAAAGCTATACCCCGCTGGATATAAATAAGCTCGCGAGTGAAAAATACACCGACATCGTGATAAGCTCCGAGTTTGTTTATCTTAAAGGCAACGGCAAAGACGCGGTCAACATGAATATAAAAATATCCGACGGCGTGGAAACGACGCTAGTGCTGGAGGACGCGTTCATAAACGGCGTGACCCGCCAATGCATAACGCTGGGCGACCATGCGGTGGTAAGTCTGGACTGCCGCGGCAAAAACCTGCTCAGCTATGACGGTATCGGCGTTCCGGATAACGCGGTATTGACTTTAGTGGGCAGCGGCTCGTTAAAGATAGATTCCTACCGCAACAACGGCTGCTGTATAGGAAGCGCCTACAGCGAACCGTTCGGTAAAATAATAATCGACAGCGAGGGCAGCCTTGATTTTGCGGCAAACGGCGACCACAGCGTTATAATAGGCGGCGGCGTTACCGACAGCGACGGAGGAATAGATATCCGGCGCGGCAATATCAAGCTGACCGGCACCGGTGAGGAAACTTTAGGCATAGGCTCTTATGACGGCAGCTGCGATATTACAATAGGTACCTGCAAAATAGATTCCAGCGTATCCGGCGACCGCTCGGCTTCAATAGGCTCTCTTAACGGCACGTCTGCGATAACGCTCAAAAACAGCGATATCAAGCTGGACAGCTCCGGCGTATGCACGGTAGGTATAGGCTCGCTCGCGCCGTTCGTCCGTAAGAGCAATATACCGAAGATAGATATAATCGGCGCGCGGCTCGAGATAGTGTTCAAGGGACAGCTCGGCGCGGGGATAGGCTCGCGTACTACCGAATGTATCATAGACATGACCGGCACCGAAGCGGGGATATATTTCGAGGGCGACAAGCTAGCGGGTATAGGCTGCACAAGCAGCGCAGGCTCGCTTAATATGGATAACTGCAATATCAATATCTCGTCGCTTTCCGGCAGAGATTCCATCGAGATAGGCTTTTTGGATACCCCGTCTAAAATAACTCACAGCAAGATAAACAATATAGCGGTAAATACCGATAAATTCACAGGTGTATAATTCTTGATATAAAAAAAGTGATTCCGTTACGGAGTCACTTTTTTTGTTATTTATTGTTGTTTTTAAGATTCACTTCATCAGCATAAGCATTACCGCTTTTTGAGCGTGAAGGCGATTTTCCGCCTCGTCGAATATCTGATTTGCGTGCTGCTCAAATACTTTAGTAGTTATTTCCTCCTCGCGGTGAGCGGGCAGGCAATGCTGGACCATCGCGTCGGGCTTTGCGAGGCTCATTATCTCATCGTTTATCTGATACCCGACGAACGCTTTGCGCCGCTGCTCGGCTTCGCCCTCCTGTCCCATCGACGCCCATACGTCGGTAAACAGCACGTCGGCGTCAACGGCCGCTTCTTTAGGATCGTTCACCAGCCTAAAATTATTCGGGTAATTCTTCGCAAACTCCAATACGGTCGGCGCGGGATAATACCCCTCGGGGCAGGCAAGGCTGACGTTCATTCCGACTTTAAGGCAGCCTACCGCCAGAGAATTCGCCATGTTATTGCCGTCGCCGATATAGCACATATTAAGCCCCTCAAGGTTGTTTTTATACTCGCGCACCGTCATAAGGTCGGCGAGCACCTGGCAGGGGTGTGAAAGATCGGTAAGTCCGTTTATCACCGGTATCGAGCCGTACTCGGCAAGATTTTCCACCTCCGACTGCTGAAACGTCCGTATCATTATCCCGTCAAGATACCGCGATAATACCCTTGCCGTATCCTGTACCGGCTCGCCGCGGCCTATCTGCATTTCCGACGCGGATAAAAACAGCGGATGTCCGCCAAGCTGGTACATTCCCGTTTCAAAGGATACCCTTGTACGCGTGGAGGCTTTCTGGAATATCATGCCCAGCGTTTTTCCTTTAAGATGATCATGCGGTATGCCGTGCGCCTGCTCATATTTGAGCTGGTCGGCAAGATTCAGTATCTCGAAAATATCTTCGGTCTCAAGATCCATCATTTTAAGTAAATGCTTCATTGTATTATTCCTTTCTGTTATTCTGTAATTAGCTTTTGGAGTATTTTTATCCCCTTGTCTATCTCTTCATAGGTTATATTAAGCGGCGGCAGCAGTCTTACCTTATCCTTTGCGGTGAGCAGCAGCAGCCCCTCGCCAAGCGCGCGCTTTACTATATCTCCGGCGTTTTTGGTCTTTAATTTAATACCTATCATAAGACCCATTCCGGTGACGGCTTCCACCTCGTCGAGCTTTAACAGCTTTTGCTTTATATAAGCTCCCTTTTCGGCGACGTCTCTAAGAAAAGCAGGGTCGCCCGCCTTTTTAAGCACCTCAAGTCCGCCCGCGCAGGCTATAGGATTGCCGCCGAAGGTAGAGCCGTGCGTTCCCGGGGTAAGAGTATCGGCGCATTTTTCTCCCGCAAGGCATACGCCCATCGGCAAGCCGCCGGCGATACCCTTTGCCAAAGTGACTATATCGGGAGTATAGCCGTAATTCTGTCCGGCCAAAAACTTTCCGGTACGCCCTACGCCGGTCTGTACCTCGTCGGTTATCACCAGTACGTCCATCTCGCCGCAAAGCCGGTATATCTCGTCTACATATTCCTTTTCAAGCGGCACAACGCCGCCCTCGCCCTGGATATATTCTATCATTACCGCACATACCGTGCTGTCCAGCTTTTCCCTTAGGTCGGTGATATCGTTAGCATTCGCGTAAATAAACCCCTCTACAAACGGGAAAAAGTAGTTGTGGAATACCTCCTGACCGGTCGCCGACAAAGTGGCTAAAGTCCTGCCGTGGAAAGAATTTACCAGCGTGATTATATTGTGCCTGCCCTCGCCGTACTTGTCAAAGCTGTACTTTCTCGCGAGCTTTATCGCGCATTCGTTAGCCTCCGCCCCGGAATTACAGAAAAACATCTTTTCCATTCCGGTGAGCTTTGCCAATTTACCCGCAAGCTCCGCCTGTACCTTTGTATAGTAATAATTCGAGGTGTGCTGTATGGTGCGCACCTGCTTGCATACCGCGTCCGCCCAATCCTTATCGACATAGCCGAGTGAATTTGTGCCGATGCCGCTGCCGAAATCTATATATCTCTTTCCGCTTTCGTCGGTGGCAAAATCGCCCTCGCCTTTATCCAAAACAAGGTCGTATCTGCCGTAAGTCCCCATTACATGGGCGTTGAATTCTTCAATTGTGCTCATATATTCTCCTTTTTTCTATCAATTGAACTGCGTGCCGAGTCCTTCGTTGGTGAGCAGCTCGATAAGTATCGAGTGCGGCACGCGTCCGTCTATTATGTTCGCTTTCTTTACGCCTCGGCGCACCGCCTCCACGCAGCAGTCCACTTTAGGTATCATGCCGCCGGAAATTATCCCCTGCTTTTTAAGATACGGCACCTCCGACAATCCCACCATACGGATAAGCGTGCTGTCGTCGTCCTTGTTCTCCAAAAGCCCTTTTATATCGGTAAGCAGGATAAGGTTCTCCGCTTTCATCTCGGCGGCTATCCTTGCGGCGGCGGTATCGGCGTTTATGTTGTAGACGTTTCCGTCGGTGCCGGACGCCACGGTGGATATCACCGGTATATAGCCCTTTTCCAGCACGTCGTTTATAACCTTTACGTTTACCTTGGTTATCTCTCCGACAAGGCCTAACTGCGGGTCAAGCTGCTCCGCTTCTATCATGTGATCGTCCAGTCCGCAAAGACCTATAGCCTCGCCGCCGCTGTTATGCAGCAGCGCCACTAAGTCTTTATTTACCTTGCCGCAAAGCACCATCTGCACTATGCTGATAGTCTCCTCGTCGGTGTAGCGCAGGCCGTTTATGAATTTGCTCTCCTTGCCGGTCTTTTTGAGCATATCGTTTATCTCCGGTCCGCCGCCGTGTACTAACACTATCTTCATACCGCATAGTGATAACAGCACGATGTCCGACATGACCGCGTCTTTCAGCTTTTCGTCGGTCATGGCGTTGCCGCCGTATTTTATAACTATGACCTTGTTGGAATATTTCTGTATATAAGGCAGCGCGTCGCTAAGCACCTTTGCCCTTTTCTCGTTGTCTATCATTTCTGCCATTTGTTTCCCTTTCAGCTTCTGTACTCCGCGTTTATCTTTACATAATCATAAGTAAGATCGCAGCCCCACGCTGCGGCTTTATATAATCCGTCGTGCAGATCGACAAGCACGGTCACCTCGTCGGCGGTAAGCAGCTCGTGAGCCTTGTCGTCGTCCACCTCGGCAATAGCGCCGTTTTGGTAAACGGTCATGCTGCCGCGTTCGCTCATGAGAGCTACCTCCATGTTATCTATCTCGAAATCTCCCTCGGTATAACCTATCGCGCAGAATATCCTGCCGCAGTTTGCGTCCGCAGCGAACATCGCCGCTTTTACAAGATCGCTGCTTACAACGGACTTTGCGACGCGTCTTGCGATATCCTCGTCCGGCGCGCCCTTTACCACGCATTCGAGCAGCTTGGTAGCGCCCTCTCCGTCGCGCGCCGTTTCACGCGCAAGATTCATCATCACCGCATACAATGCGTTGATGAATTTTTCGTAATCCTTATCCTCCGCGTTTATCTCACGGTTTCCCGCAAGGCCCGACGCCATTATACAAACCGTGTCGTTAGTGGAGGTGTCGCCGTCTACGCTGACCATATTATAGGTTATCTCCGTAACGCGGCTGAGCGCCTTTTGTAATAGCTCCTGACGGATATTTACGTCGGTAGTGATAAAGCAAAGCATGGTCGCCATGTTCGGATTTATCATGCCGCTGCCCTTGCTTATCGCGCCTATCCTGCACAGCTTGCCGTCTATCATGAACCGCACCGCTATCTCCTTTTTGCGGGTATCGGTGGTCATTATCGCTTCACAGGCGAGAGAGCTTCCGTCTTCGCTGAGCGACGCGGCAAGCTCGCCTATCTTCGCCTCTATCGGCTGTATCGAAAGCTTTTGCCCGATAACGCCGGTAGACCCTACCAGAACATCGTTTTCGTCTATATCAAGCTCCTTTGCGGCAAGCTCGCACATCTTTTCGGCTATCTCCTCGCCGTCGGGATTGCAGGTATTTGCGTTGCCGCTGTTGACTATCACCGCCTGAGCAAGACCGTCCTCGAGGTGCTTTTTCGTTATAGCGATAGGCGCGCCCTTTACCTTATTTTTTGTATAAACGGCCGCCGCCGCGCACTTTTTCTCACATACTATAAGCGCAAGGTCTCTTTTGGTGCTGCCCGCCTTTATCCCGGCGGCGACTCCTCCCGCGCGAAAGCCCATAGGCGCGCATACTCCGCCCTCTATCAGCTTATGATCTTCAAATTCTATCAGCATAATATCTCCTTTATACCAGCCCGACCGTTTCGTCGACGCCGCACATTATATTAAGACATTGTACCGCCGCGCCGCTCGCGCCTTTTCCGAGATTGTCAAAGCGTGAACACAACAGCATTCTGTCGTCGTTTCCGAATACGAAAATTTCCATGTCGTTCCTGCCTGACAGCGTATTCGCGGCGAGAAAACCGCCGGACGGCATTTCTCCGAGCGGCATTACCTTTACTAATTTCTGCCCGTAATAATGCTCCTCAAGCACCTTGTGTATATCGTATACCGCGCGGAATTTTTTGAGCAGTTTTGGGAATATCGGCACCGTCACCGTCATACCGCTGTAAAAATCACAGACGTACGGGCAGAATATCGGCTCGCTGTCAAGTCCGGTAACGGCTTTCATTTCCGGCAGGTGCTTATGCTGCTGAGTCAGCGCGTATTCCCTCGGAGAATCGAACTCGCCGCCGCGGTTTTCGTCCTCGTACTGCGCTATACCCTTTTTGCCCGCTCCGCTGTAGCCGGATACCGCATGTACCGTAACGGGGTAGTCGGTCGGCATTACTCCCGCGCTTACCAGCGGGTAAACAAGCGAGATGAACCCGCTCGCGTAACAGCCGGGTACTGCGACGCGGTTTGAGGACGCTATCTTCTCACGGTGAGCGGCGGACAGCTCCGGAAAGCCGTAAGCCCAGTCCGGCAGCGTTCTGTGCGCGGTGGACGCGTCTATTATCCTGACACTATCGCCCGCAAGCGTTACCGCCTGTCTTGCCGCGTCGTCCGGCAGACATAAAAACGTGAAATCCGAAGCGTTTATCAGCTTTTGCCGCTCCGATTCGTCTTTGCGCTTATCCTCGTCTATCCTCAGCAGCTCGATATCCTCTCTGCCGCTGAATCTCTCTAATATCTTAAGTCCGGTAGTACCCTCCTGACCGTCTATATAAACCTTTACCATAGCTGTCCCCTTTTCATACCCTGCTTTCTCCCTTGGTGAGGAATCTGGTCATGCCGGAGCCGCGTTCGTCGTTAGGTCTGCGCATAAAGCCAAGACTCTCGTAAAACGGCTCTTTGTCCTTTGCCGACATTAAATTTATCATGATGGTCTCGCCGTCCTCCGCGGCGGAAAGCGCGCACTCCATCAGCTTTTTCATCATCATGCTGCCTATCCCCATACGCTGATATTCCGGCCGGACGATAACATCGGAGATGAAAAACTGATAGCCGCCGTCGCCCACCACTCTCGCGGAGCCGACTTCTTTTTCTCCGTCCAGCGCCGTTATCGCGAATACCGACCTTGACTTAGCGCAAGTCAGCTGCCGCTGTGAGAGTTCGTACCATCCGACGCTGCGGCGAAAGGAATTTATATCCTTAGGCAGCCTTAATTCGTAAGTTATCATAAGGCTATACCCGCCATTCGCCGCTCTAATTCGGCTATCTGCGCCTTTACCGCTTCGGGAGCGGGACCGCCCTCGACGTTTCTTTCCATGACGCAGTGGTCAAGGCTTATCGCGTCGTATATATCATTGTCGAACAGCTCGGACAGCTTTTTATATTCCTCTATCGGCAGCTGCTCCAGCGTGGTGTTCTTTTCTATGCAAAGCGCTACCAGCGTGCCGGTCAGCTTGTACGCGGTGCGGAAAGGCATACCCTTTCTCACGAGATAATCCGCGCAGTCCGTCGCGTTTATAAAGCCCTTTGCCGCCGCTAAGCGCATGTTCTCCTTATTCACCGTCATGGTCTTTATCATCGGGATAAAGGTCTTTATGCACATTTTAACGGTGTCTACAGCGTCAAAAACGGCCTCCTTATCCTCCTGCATATCCTTATTATATGCAAGCGGCAGCCCTTTCATCATGGTAAGCAGCGTCTGAAGATCGCCGTACACCCGCGCGGTCTTTCCTCTTATAAGCTCGGTTATGTCGGGATTTTTCTTCTGCGGCATTATCGAGCTTCCGGTGGAATACGCGTCGTCCAGCTCTATAAACTTAAATTCCCAGGAGCACCAGAGTATTATCTCCTCGGAAAATCTCGAAAGGTGCATCATCAGCATGGACAATGCCGAGCATAATTCTATCGCGTAATCGCGGTCGCTCACTCCGTCAAGGCTGTTCAGCGTTATATCCGAAAAGCCCAGCAGCTCGGCGGTGCGCCGTCTGTTAAGCGGATAAGTAGTTCCCGCCAGCGCACAAGAGCCCAGCGGCATAACGTCCATGCGGCGGTAACAATCCGCCAGCCTTGACATATCGCGCGTAAACATCTGCGCATAAGCCATAAGATGATGGGCAAAGGTTATAGGCTGAGCGCGCTGCATGTGGGTATATCCCGGCATGACGGTATCAAGGTGCTGCTTTGCGATATCGGTGACCGTCACGACAAGCTCCCGCACCTTGGCGAATATATCTCTAGTTTCGTCTTTGAGATACAGCTTTAAGTCAAGCGCCACCTGGTCGTTTCTGCTGCGGGCGGTATGCAGCCGCTTGCCCGCGTCGCCGATGCGCTTTGTAAGCTCAGCCTCGATGAACATATGTATATCCTCGGCGCTCGGGTCGATTTTAAGACTGCCGCTGTCCATATCCTCAAGTATGCCGTTAAGCCCCGCGATTATCACATCGCTCTCCGAGGGGTCTATTATCCCCTGCTCGCCCAGCATCGTCGCATGCGCGATAGACCCCGCTATATCCTGACGATACATACGAGAATCAAAGCTTATCGACGAATTAAAATCGTTCACGTCGGAGGCTATCTCCTTAGAAAAGCGCCCCGCCCACATCATTTTGTCCATTATCCGCCGGTTTTCCTTTCCCGTAAAACATTCAGCAGGGGAAAATGCCGCGCACCTTCCCCCGCAGTGTGTTTATTTGTCGTAAATAATTACTTGTTGTTCTTTTCACGTTCCTGATCCAGCAGCGCCTTTACCTTGATAGGCAAGCCGAACAGGTTGATAAAGCCCTTGGAATCGTACTGGTCGTAAACATCGTCCTCGCCGAACGAAGCGAAATCCTCGCTGTACAGCGTATAGGGTGAGGTAACGCCCGCGTTGATAATATTGCCCTTGTAGAGCTTTAATTTTACCTCGCCGGTAACGGTTTCCTGAGTCTTGTCAACGAACGCGTCCATAGCCTCTCTGAGCGGGGTGTACCATTGTCCGTTATATACAAGGTCGGCGTATTTCTGTGCAAGACCGTATTTGTAATGCTGGGTCTCCTTGTCAAGGCAGATAGTTTCGAGAACCTCGCGCTTGGTGATGGCCGTCACGGTACCCTCGAC
>CANRII010000034.1 GCA_947630685.1 uncultured Ruminiclostridium sp.
ACCGCAAGAGGGAACGCCGCCACCGGGCAGCACTCCTGGACGCTCGGCGAGGAGCAGTCGCGGGAGATAATAAAGCACGGGCTGGAGCTCGGGATAAACTTTTACGATACCGCGATCGCCTACCAAAACGGCACCAGCGAGCAATTTGTAGGCAAGGCTCTGCGGGACTTTGCAAGGCGGGAGGATTTTGTTATCGCTACCAAATTCACACCCAGAACACAAGAGGAGATAGACGCGAGAGTCAGCGGTCAGCGGCATATCGCAAATTATCTCGACCAAAGTCTTAAAAACCTCGGAATGGACTATGTCGACCTTTACATTTATCACATGTGGGACTATCATACGCCTATGGAGGAGATAATGGAGGGGCTGCACAATGCGGTAACTTCGGGAAAGGCGCGGTATATCGGTATTTCAAACTGTTATGCGTGGCAGCTTGCAAAGGCGAATTTTTACGCGCGGGAAAACGGTTTGACGGAGTTTATTTCGGTGCAGGGGCATTACAACCTGATTTTCCGCGAGGAAGAGCGCGAGATGAAGCCGTTTTGCAATGACCAAAATATAGCGATGACTCCGTACAGCGCGCTTGCGGGAGGCAGGCTCTCAAAGCGCCCGGGCGAAACTTCAAAGCGGCTTGCGGAGGATTCTTACGCAAAATTCAAATACGACAAGACCGCCGAGGAGGACGGGAAAATTATTCGCAGAGTCGAGGAACTCGCGGACAAACGCGGCGTATCAATGACGGAAATCTCCCTTGCGTGGCTATTAACAAAGGTGACCGCTCCGGTGGTAGGCGCGACGAAATTTTCGCACGTCGACGGCGCGGCAAAGGCGGTAGATATAGAGCTTTCGCAGGAGGAAATAAATTATCTTGAAGAACTTTACGTTCCTCATGAGCTTGTCGGCGTTATGGCGCAAAACGGCAGGCAAAAAGCGGGGAATGTAGTATAATTAAGGAGGAATTTACCATGAAAAAAATCACACAGACAGCGGGCAGAGATCAGCTCGGCAATTTCGCGCCGGACTTCGCGCATTTCAACGACGACGTGCTTTTCGGCGAGAACTGGAACAATCCCGATATCGACCTGAAAACCCGGTGTATAATTACGGTGGTGGCGCTGATGAGCTCCGGCATTACCGATTCTTCGCTGGTGTATCATCTGGAAAACGCCAAGGCGCACGGCGTTACAAAAGCCGAGATCGCGGCAATAGTTACCCACGTCGGCTTTTATGTAGGCTGGCCGAAAGCGTGGGCGGTGTTCAGAATGGCAAAGGACGTCTGGAACGAGGAAGAACCGGCACTTACGGAGAAAGACAAATATCAAAACACCATTCTTTTCCCGATAGGCGCGCCGAACGACGGCTTTGCACAGTATTTTATCGGGCAGAGCTACCTTGCGCCGGTGTCAAAAGAGCAGGTCGGCATTTTCAACGTGACCTTTGAGCCGGGCTGCCGCAATAATTGGCATATCCACCACGCGACTAAGGGCGGCGGGCAGATACTTGTATGCGTCGGAGGCCGCGGGTATTATCAGGAATGGGGCAAGGACGCGATAGAAATGCTCCCCGGCGACTGCATAAATATCCCCGAGGGCGTAAAGCATTGGCATGGCGCGGCGCCGGACAGCTGGTTTTCACACCTCGCAATAGAAGTCCCCGGAGAAAACGGTTCTAACGAGTGGCTGGAGCCGGTGAATGACGAGCAGTACGGCGGGCTTAAATAAAAATCACAATTGAATCCCTCTCCGCGAGAATTTTTCTCTCTCACCGTGATATTTACATATACGCGGCCGTCTGATATAATGGTCTTACCGGACCGGAAAAAATCTTGAGGAGAATAACTATGAATCTTCATTTCGGAGCAAATCTTAAACAGCTTCGCCGCGAGCGTAACATGACTCAAGAGGAGCTGTCAGACGCTTTGGGCTTGTCAGTTCAGGCGATAAGCCGCTATGAGACTAACGCCGCCTATCCCGATATTGAGATGCTGCCTGTGATCGCGGGCTATTTCGGCACGACCGTAGATTTGCTTTTGGGGGCATCGGCAAAAACCCGCGAAAGCCGCCGCGGCGAATATTATTCGCGTTTCAGAGAGGCAAACAGTACGGAGGCACGGCTTGAAATTCTAAACAAATGGCGCGCCGAATTTCCCGACGAGTGGCTGGCGGTTTATAACACCATGGTCGCGGTCGGCGAGCTTCCCGAGGAAAAGCGGGACATGAACGCGCTGAGAAATATCGCCAAAGACGCGCTGAAGCGCTGCAATGACCCCGGGTGGCACGACCACCTGATTTTCGGGTATCTCAATTCAGAGGACGACGAAAAAGCCGCGCTCGACTTTATCGCAGAGTACGGCTCAGAGCGGGATTTAAGCAAGCTGAATCTGATGATGAACTATTATCAGGGTCGTGACGATAATAAAGCGCGCGCACTTTATCAGTATCGGATATTTGTTCAGATAGACAATTTCATGGATTTTCTGACTGCTTACCGGAATATCGGCGATGTGCTCGAGGCGATAAACGGCTGCGAGCAGGCGCTTGATATTCTGAAAAGGCTGTCAAATGACCCAGACCTCACAAAGCCAGATAAGTGGATCGATTCAAAGCTTATGGCGCTGCTCCGCCTATCGAATAACTATCTGTTCTTTGATGAGCATGAAAAGGGTTTTAAGGCGCTCGATACGGCGATAACTCTGATAGAGAATATGATAAACCTGCCCGACGGCACGAAAATAACCTGCGGAACGAAGAGGTTTGACGCTTTAGACTGCGTTACTCAAAAGACTGCGTCGTATTATAGCGGCGGCGACTGTTTATATTCATATAACGGTCTGGCGATATTGCTGAAATATGAAAACCTGCCGTTTGAGGTGGACTACTCGAACGATGCGCAGCACTTCTTCGCGGTAAAATACCGAAACATCATCACCGACCCCTGCTGGCACAATTTTGTGAGATATAAGGACGACCCGGAGTATCAAAAATATGCCGAGCGCGTCAGGCATGCTGACGACGTTACTGACCTTAAAAACGTGGAATATATCCTCACGCGCGGGGTAGTCGCAAACCCGAACGGCGGGCGTATCTGCGCCGTGAAAACGAACGGCCGCGATGACCGCAGACTGCTTTATATTCTTTTGGAGAGACCCGAAGGCGGCTTTGCAAGGGCGATAGAGCAGTTTGAAGAGGCAGCCGGGCTCAGCGGCATAACCGAGGCCGAGGCGGTCATGACGGTCGAAAGCGGGGGTAGGATAGTGAATACACCCGACGACGTTGCGAAGTGGCTCGGTGAAAATAATATACAGTAAGATCAAATAAGAAAGGAAAAGGTGATACACGTGAGCAAAATTTTAGTAGCTTATTTTTCAGCAAGCGGTAGAACGGCGGAAGCTGCTAAAACGCTTGCAAAGTCGGCAAATGCTGATATTTACGAGATAAAACCTGCCGTACCCTATACACAGGCAGACCTTAACTGGATGGATAAGAAGTCGCGCAGTTCGGTTGAGATGAGCGACAAGTCAAGCCGTCCCGCGCTCGCCGACAAAAACGCGGATATAGCGGGGTATGACACGATACTTCTCGGATTTCCGATATGGTGGTACGTCGCGCCGACTATCATCAACAGTTTTCTTGAAAGCTATGATTTTTCGGGAAAGAAGATCGTGTTGTTCGCGACTTCGGGCGGGAGCGGTTTCGGAAAAACTGTTGACAGCTTGAAAGGCTCTGTTGCCGCGGATACGCAGATCGTCGAGGGGAAATTGCTGAACGGAAATTTGTCGGAAACCGAGCTTAAAAAGTGGGTGGACAGCTTATGAAAATCATAGTATTAGAGGGCAGTCCGAATGTTCACGGCTCGTCGAATATGCTTGCGGAGGAATTTATCCGTGGTGCGAAAGAGGCGGGTCACGAGGTCGCGGTTATTGACACCGCGCATGCGGATATCCATCCGTGTACGGGCTGTATAAATTGCGGGTACGAGGGTCCGTGCAGTCAGCATGATGACGTTGATTTGATTCGTCCGCAGATATTGGCGGCGGATATGCTCGTGTTCGTAACCCCGCTTTACTATTACGGAATGAGCGCGCAGCTCAAAACGATGATAGACCGCTTTTGCGCTTTTAACGGCAGTATTCAAAGAAAGCATATGAAGTCCGCGCTTATCTCTGCGGCGTGGAATGCAGACGGCTGGACTTTTGATTCGCTGGAAGCACATTATAAAACGCTTGTGCGGTATCTCAATTTCAACGATATGGGGACGGTTCTCGGCAAAGGCTGCGGCACGCCGTCAATGACGCATAATTCCAAATATATGCAGGCGGCGTACGACCTCGGTAAAAAATTGTAAAAAAGAAGGTTCGTTTATGAGGAAACGACTATTGCCGTTATTCGCATTGCTGTTTATAATGATATCACAGGCTGCGACACACAGAGCGCGCCTGTAGAGAGCGGCTTCGACACGAAGATAACCAACCTCGGTGCGCTGAAGATAGTGCTCGGAATGAAACGCTTTTTGCTGTATCTCGCGTTTGTAATGGCGTTTTCGCTGGCGACGGGATTGATCGTTGATTTTATTGTATAAAGCAAAAAACCGACTTCGTATGAGGTCGGTTTTTTGTGTAGTAAGCGGGGGGGTCGAAACTATCCGTCAACGATTCCGAATACTATCGATCCTTTGTATTTCCGGTCATTCTAACCGTGAATATACTTTGCATGGTACTCCGCGTTGATCTCGGAGATCTCCTTTTTTCCGTCGATGTAGTCTTGGTACATTTTATAGGGATCTGTACCGCAGAGACAGCAGGAGGAACAGTTTTCACAGCCGCCGCCACCGCAGTCCAGCGACCGACGGATAATTTCTTCCCTTTCTTTTCGCGTCGTATCTTTTATCAAAATTTTCATGATCTACCCGCCTTTCATATACTTTGTCTTGAAAATTCAGGGGCAGCTTACCTCGCCGCTTTTCGCTTCTTTCAGCGTTTCGTTCATACTGCCGGTACGGTAGCCCATAAGGTCGAGGGTAACATAGGTAAAACCGAACGACCGAAACTGCCGGTAGACATCTTCCCGTACACGGAGCAGTTTCTCAAATTCATTCGGGTGGATCTCGATTCGCGCGATCATTCCGTGGATACGCACCCGCACCTGATGAAATCCCAAATCAAGCAAAAGCTGTTCCGCCCGATCCACCATGGACAGTTTTTCCTCGCTGATGGTCTCGCCGTAAACAAAGCGAGAGGACAGGCAGGCAAAGGACTGTTTGTTCCAAGTCGGCAAGCCGAGCTTTCTTGACAGTTCGCGGATCTCCACTTTTGTCAGTTCCGCCTCTCGCAGCGGACTTTTAACTCCTAATTCTTTGACGGCGATCAGCCCCGGACGGTAATCTCCGTTATCATCCAGGTTGGAACCCTCCGCAACTGCGCTTATCCCGTTTTGCTTTGCGATCTCCCATATCTTTTCAAACAGTTCATGCTTGCAAAGATAACAGCGGTTTTTGGGATTTTGGCGGAACCCCTCAATATCCAGTTCTTCCGATCGGCAGATGAAATGGGTGATCCCGTGGGACTTGCAAAAGGCTTTTGCCTCGTCAAGCTCCCTCTTCGGGAAAGAGCAGGACTGCGCCGTAACGGCGATCGCACTACTCCCAAGCACCTGATGGGCGACATATAGTAAAAAGGTAGAATCCACGCCGCCGGAAAAGGCGACGCAGACACTTCCGAGCGAACAAAGACAGCTTTGTAATTTTTGATATTTTTCAGATAGCTCCATTTTATACTCCTTGATCTACAGCCGGATCTGTACGGATCATATCCAGAAAATACCGATGCACCCGCGTATCGTCGCAAAGCTCCGGGTGGAAGGCCGTAACGAGCTGGCTTTTTTGTCTTGCCGCCACGATATGGCCTTCCACGATGGACAGCACCTGCACATTTTCTCCGACGCTCTCGATATACGGCGCTCGGATAAAGGTCATGGGTATACTGCCGAGTCCGTCAAATTCAGCCTCGGCGGAAAAGCTGCCGAGCTGCCGTCCATAGGCGTTGCGCATTGCCGTAATGTCCATTGTCGCAAAGTGCCGACGTTCGTCATTTTCTATTTTCTTTGCGAGCAGCAGCAGTCCCGCGCAGGTACCGAATACGGGCAGTCCCGCTTCGATTTTCTCTTTAAGTGGCTGAAACAGCCCAAGGTCACGCAGCAGCTTGCCTTGCACGGTGCTTTCTCCGCCGGGTATTATAAGGCCGTCCATAGGCTGGGCAAGGTCGCTTTTTTGCCGGATCTCAAAGCAGGATGCGCCAAGGCGGGAAAGCATTTGTTCGTGCTCGATAAAAGCGCCCTGAACAGAGAGTATGCCGATATTCATGTTATTTTCCTCTTTCCGCCATCAAAAGCTCAATTTCCTGCTCATTGATGCCGACCATGGCTTCACCCAGATCCTCGGACAGCTCGGCCAGCATTTTCGCGTCGTTAAAGTTTGTGACCGCTTTGACGATAGCCGCCGCCCGCTTTTCGGGATTGCCGGACTTGAAAATCCCCGAACCGACGAACACGCCTTCGGCGCCGAGCTGCATCATCAGCGCCGCGTCGGCAGGGGTCGCAACGCCGCCCGCGGCAAAATTCACCACCGGCAGCTTTTTGTTTTCATGAACATACCGAACCAACTCATAAGGAACTTGAAGCTCTTTTGCGGCGTCGAACAGCTCGTCCTCGACCATGGAACCGAGCCGACGGATTTCCGCCTGCATCATGCGCATATGCCGCACCGCCTGTACCACATCGCCCGTGCCGGGTTCGCCCTTGGTGCGGATCATGGAAGCGCCTTCGTTGATACGGCGCAGCGCTTCGCCTAAGTCCTTCGCGCCGCAGACAAAGGGAACGTCGAATTTCGTCTTGTCAATGTGGTACTTGTCGTCGGCGGGAGAGAGTACCTCGCTCTCGTCGATGTAGTCGATCTCGATGGCCTGCAAGATCTGTGCTTCTGCAAAATGTCCGATGCGGCACTTTGCCATAACGGGAATGGACACGGCATTCTGGATACCTTTTATCATCTTTGGGTCGCTCATGCGGGACACGCCGCCCGCAGCCCTGATATCGGCCGGAATACGCTCCAGCGCTATCACGGCGCAGGCGCCCGCAGATTCGGCGATCTTTGCCTGTTCGGGCGTGGTAACGTCCATGATAACGCCGCCCTTGAGCATTTGAGCCAAATTCTTGTTCAGCTCAAATCTTTTGTTTTCCATAAAGTTTACTCCTTTTCATTTGAATGATTTTTTGTTTTACCGTATCGTTCCTTTGCAGACGACAATATCGCCGTCAAAAAACGATAGGCTGTACGCTTTTTAGATCCTTAAAAATGGGAGAAGCTGCCGATAAATTCAATATGATCTACACTATCCGCGCGGCGGATACTTAATACCGTTCACTATAAACCGTACTTCGTCAACCGTCGAAAAGCCCTGTGCTGAAATATCTGTCGCCGCGGTCGGGGAAAATAGTAACGATCCTGCCGCTTGGTATTTTCTCTGCTAACTTCAGCGCGGCGGACATCGCGGCTCCCGATGAGCTTCCCGCGATTATCCCCTCTTTTTGGGCAAGCAGCCGCACCGTTTTGAACGCCTCGTCGTCGTTTATTTTTATTACCTCGTCCACAAGCGACATATCCATTGTGTCGGCGATAAAATCATTGCCGATGCCCTCAATGTTGTAGTCGGAATGCTCTCCGCCGCCCATTGTAGAGCCTACCGGGTCTGCAAGAACGCCTTTTACGGCGGGATCACGCTCTTTTATATAGCGCAGCACTCCCGTGTATGTGCCGCCGCTGCCTGCGCCCGCGACAACATAGTCTATCTGCCCGTCTAACGCTTGGTAAATTTCGCGTCCCGTGGTTTCGTAGTGAGCCTGCGGGTTGCTTTGGTTTTTGAATTGCTCTAACGATACCGCGCCCGGTATTTCAGCCTTTATCTCCTCCGCTTTTTCCACCGCGCCCAACATACCGAGCTCTCGCGGTGTGTTTACGACCTCTGCTCCGAGGGCGCTTAAAAGCGATTGCTTTTCCGCGGAAAACTTTGTCGGCACAACAAAAATTATCCGATATCCTCTGTTTAACGCCGCAAATGCAATTCCAAGCCCCGTATTGCCCGCCGTCGCCTCGACTATCGTGCCGCCTTTTTTGAGAGTGCCGCGACGCTCGGCGTCCTCAAGCATATATTTTCCCGTCCTGTCCTTAACGCTGCCCGACGGGTTGTACAGCTCCAGCTTTGCAAAGATCTCAACGTCTGTTTTGTGATCTATGTGACCGAGCCTTACCAGCGGAGTGTTTCCGATAAGCTCCTGCATGGAATTGTAGTAGTTCATAATTTTACCTCCGCTAAGTCTATCGCCTGCTTTAAGTCGGCGAGAATATCGTCGATATTTTCGATCCCGACGGAAAGCCTTATAAGACCGTCCGTGATACCGACTTTTTTGCGGATATCCTCGGGTATGGACGCGTGCGTCATGGTAGACGGGTGGCATACAAGCGATTCCACCCCGCCGAGACTTTCGGCGAGCGTGACAAGCTTCAGACTCTCGAAAAAGCGTTTTATGTCGTAATTATCTCTAAGTTCAAAGGAGATCATTGCGCCGCCGTTTTTTGCCTGACGGCGGTTTACCTCATAACCCTTGTCGGTCGGAAGTCCCGGATAATACACTTGCTTTACGGCGGGATGATTTGATAGGAACATAGCTGCCTTCTTTGCGTTCTCGACGTGTCTGTCAAGCCGCACGCCTAAGGTCTTTATTCCCCTTATCAGCAAAAAGCTGTCAAACGGCGGCAATACCCCGCCGGTGGAATTTTGGATAAACGCGAGCTTTTTTGCAAGCTCCTCGGTCGTCACCACCGCAAGCCCCGCCACAACGTCGCTGTGACCGCCGAGATACTTTGTAGCGCTGTGTACGACAACGTCCGCGCCAAGCTCTATCGGACGCTGCAAATACGGCGTCATAAACGTGTTGTCAACTATTACAAGCAGCCCTTTTTCGTGCGCGATATCCGCCACCGCGCGAATATCCGTCACCGTCATAAGCGGGTTTGCGGGGCTTTCAATAAACACCGCTTTTACGTCGGGGGTGATCTGTGTTTTGAAAGCCTTTGGGTCTTCGGTGTCGGAAATACCGTAGGTGATGCCGAACCGGTTGAACACCTTGTCCAAAACGCGGAATGTCCCGCCGTAAACGTTGTTTGAAATAAGTATCCTGTCACCCGCGTTGAACAGGCTCAGTACGGCGGTAGTAGCCGCCATTCCCGACCCGAAAGCAAAGCCCGCGACGCCGCCTTCAAGCTGCGCAATAAGCGCTTCAAGAGCTTCTCTGGTGGGATTTCCCGTGCGGGAATACTCATACCCCCGCATTTTGCCGAGCCCGTCCTGCTTGTAGGTGGAAGTCTGGTATATCGGCACGTTTACCGCGCCCGTGCGCTCGTCCGTTGAAATTCCGCCGTGAATAAGGGCGGTTTCGATTTTGTCGTAATTCATAATTGTCCTCCTTGATACTTAATATGAAGTGCCGCCGGTATAAACCGCAGACAGCATACTCACGTTTTCAAAAGCGCTTATTCCGTCCGTGCGGCCTTTGAAATAACGCTCCTCGACCGCTCTCGGACCTAAATATTCATCGATCTCAAATCCGAGATAAAACAGCAGTCGGGATATTTCCTCGTATGTAAATCCGCCCCGCATATCTTCGCCGAGCGAATGGGTAAGCCGCTCAAGCTCCTGTACCCTCGGCGGAAATTCTTTTCCTTTAAGCGGAAAATCAAACACCAGCGCGCTTTGGGGTCTTGACAACTCGGATATTTGTGAAATGATCTCAGTAAACGTCGGCAAGGTCAGATAGTAGGATACTCCGAGTATGCTGAAAAACGATTTCTTTTGCGTGTCAAACCCCGATGAAAGCAGCTTCTTTTCCATACGCTCTTTCTCAAGATCCACCTGAACGAATTGTACGTTGTCCAAGTTACGGTCAAATTTCTGTATTTTGTGCAGCTTTGCCGCCTGCGTGACGGGGTGATCGATCTCAAAAATTCGGATATTCTTATTGTCGCAGCGAAACGAAAAAGTATCGTTCCCCGCCCCTAAAATAACGTATTGTATCTCGCCGTGTTCCTCTGCAAAGCTTTTAAGGCGGCTCTCGCAGAAGCTTGCGCGAGAAAGCGGTATGGGCGCTAAATATTCGCTTATGACGCGCTCGGCGTATTCCTCGGATAAAAGCTCGCCGTCCGCTTTGAAGCCTCGTCTTATGAACTCGTAAACCTCTTTGTATTCCTTTTCGCCCATAAAATCAATGGCGAGATAGTCGTCAAATATTTTGTCGCGCGCCTTTTCGGAATGCCAGCCTCTGGCAAAGGCGCACAGCTTTGACGTTATGCTCTCACGATAGTAGGTCAAGTAATTTTCCTCCCAAAACAAAACGGGACCTGCACGAATGCAGCTCCCGAAAAATGTATCGCTAAAGTAAGCGTATAAAAAACACCTCGGTCAAGTGCCGTCGTTACAGCAATATTCATTTTTAATGCAGCAACAGCACTTTGCGAAAACAGTGTTTTTCATTTTGTTACCTCCGTTTTGGTTTCTCGGTCTATCATATCACACAAAGCCTACTTTGTCAAGGTATTTAGTAGGTTTATGGATATATCTTAATTCTATACATCGCGGCAAATACTATTATTTCATTTTATCCCTGACAGCTTGACAAGCTGTAATAAATGCTGTATAATGTACACCAAACATATATTTTTAGTAGGTGATATAAATTGAAACTATATCAAGGGATAATAAAAGTGTATTAGACAAATCGGAAATCGGGATATATAATATATCTATACCCAAAAACGGGAGGGGAGGAGAACGTTATGAGTGATTTTTCAAGGGAGGCTGCCTGGCAGCTTTTGAACAAATATAATAAAGAGCCGTTCCACTTAAAACACGCCGTTACCGTCGAGGGCGTGATGAAGTATTTTGCCGAGAAACTCGGATTTGGCGATGAAGCCGAATTGTGGGGGCTCGTCGGTTTGCTTCACGACCTTGATTTCGAACGATTCCCGGAGCAACATTGTATCAAAGAGCAGGAAATACTGCGCGAAAACGGCGTTGACGAGCGAATTATTCACGCGGTGGCAAGTCACGGGTATCTTCTCACCGTGGATATCGCCCCCGAACACACAATGGAAAAGGTGCTGTATGCGGCGGACGAGCTGACGGGGCTTATAGGCGCGGTCGCACTTATGCGGCCGTCGAAGAGCGTTTCGGATCTGGAGCTTAAATCCGTGAAAAAGAAGTACAAAAACGCGAATTTCGCCGCGGTCTGCTCACGTGAGGTCATCGAGCGTGGTGCAAAAATGCTCGGTTGGGAGCTCGACTATCTTATTGAACAGACGATCCTTGCCATGAGGAGCTGCGAGGACGCATATTCGGCTGTTTGAAAGGAGGAATTATGACTCTTCAGCAGATAAAATATGCCTTGGTGATAGCCGATTCGGGTTCGATGAGCAAGGCTGCGGACGGACTTTTTATCTCTCAGCCGTCGCTTTCAAGCGCTATAAAGGAGCTTGAAAAGGAGATCGGCATAACCATCTTTCTGCGGACCACAAAAGGGGTCGTTTTGACAAACGAGGGTTCGGATTTTTTAAGCTATGCCCGTCAGGTCTATCAGCAGTATGACCTCCTGACGCAAAAATACAGCTCCAAAAACGGATTCAAGCGGAAATTCGGCGTTTCGTCGCAGCACTATTCCTTCGCGGTAAAGGCGTTTGTAGAAACTGTGAAAAAATACGATACGCTGAATTTTGAGTTTGCAATGCGCGAGACCCGCACCGCCGACGTAATTTCCGACGTCGGCTCGATACGTAGCGAGATAGGCATTCTCTACATGGACAATTTCAACCGCAAAATAATCGAAAAAATGCTGTCGGACAACGACGTTGAATTTGTCCCGCTGATAAACTGCCGGGCGTATGTTTATATGTGGAGGGGTCACCCGCTTGCTGATGAGGAGTCCGTTTCGCTCGACCAACTGCGGGACTATCCTTGCCTGTCTTTTGAGCAGGGAGAACACGGTTCGGGATTTCTCGCGGAGGAGATTTTGAGCGGCAACGATTATCCGCGCATAATTCGCAGCACCGACCGCGCTACTCAACTGAATTTTATGGTGGGACTGAACGGATATACGTTGTGTTCAGGGATAATCTGCGAGGAATTGAACGGCGGCGATTACGTCGCTATACCGTTTAAGGAGGACGAAACCAACCGAAACTCCATTATGGAGATAGGCTATATCGTTAAGAATAAAAATATGCTCAGCGATATCGGCAAAACTTACATATCGGAGATAGAGAAATATCTTGCAAACGTTAAAACGGCGGATATATAAAATATATGTCCGCGTGAAAAGAAAAGGAGATAATTATAATGAGCGATAAGAAGCTTTCCACAAGGCTTATCCACACCGGCGACGGGCAGGATTACAAGAAAATAGCACAGTACACGTCCGTGCCGGAGGTACTTCCGGTGTATTTAACATCGGTTTTTGCGTTTGACGATGTTCCGTCCGTCGACGACATCTACGACCACAAAGCGGACGGGTATATTTACTCGCGAATAAAGCACCCGAACACCGACGCGGTCGCCTCTATCCTTGCGGCTGCGGAGAATGCGGAGGACGCGCTGTTGTTTTCGTCGGGAATGTCCGCAATAATCGTCAGCATTTTGACAGTAGTAAGCGCGGGCGATCACATAATCGCCTCTCCCGTGCTTTACGGCGGCGTGCATGACTTTCTCCAAAATGAGATCAAGCGTTTCGGCGTTGAGGTGACTTTTGTAGATTTTATCAACGACGATGTTGAAAAGTACATAAAGCCGAATACAAAGCTTATCTACACCGAAACTATCTGCAATCCTCTGCTTGAAGTTCCCGACCTTAAAAAGACCGCTGAGATCGCCCATAAACACGGGCTGCTATTCTATGTGGATAACACCTTTGCAACATCTGTTGTGGTAAGTCCGTATAAATTCGGCGCGGATCTTGTGCTTTACAGCACTACAAAGTTCTTAGGCGGGCATAGTGACATTGTAGGCGGAGCGGCTGTCGGAAAAGCGGACGTTATCGCAAAAATACGTCCGAAGCTCGTGCTTTACGGAGCGGTTTTAGGCGCTATGGACGCATGGCTGCTCGCAAGGAGCCTGCGCACGTTAGAGCTGCGCGTAACAAAGCATTCACAGAATGCGCTTAAAGTAGCGCAGTTTCTCGAAAAGCACCCGAAGATAGAAAAAGTGTTCTATCCGGGACTTGAGTCCTCGCCCGACCACGAAAGAGCCGCGGCGCAGTTCAACAACGGGCTTTTCGGCGGAATGCTGAGTGCGAACCTGCGCGGCGGGGAGCGTGAGGCGTCTATTGTGATCGCCTCTATGCCTACGATAAAGTATGTGCCGAGCCTTGCGGGTACTGCTACGACCGTATCTTACGCCGCAAAGACCTCTCACCGCGCCTATACGAAAGAGCAGCTTGACGCGGCGGGCATAACGTTCGGACAACTTCGCTTTTCTATAGGACTTGAAGATGCGGACGATATTATCGCGGAGATCTCCGCGGCTTTAGAAAAAATCTGATGATATATTCTGCAAAAATGAATTTTTCAGAATTTGCGTTTTGCGCTTTGCCGAATACGGTCGGCAATTTTGCTTCGTAAAACCGCACAAAACTTGAAAGGAGACAGCTTGCCTTGCAAGCATTATCATAAAATGACTTCACAGGAAAAAGCGGATCTTAAGAAGAAGATCAAGCGCGAGGCCACAAAACTCGGCATAAACAAAATCGGCTTTGCAAACGTCGAGCGTTGGAGCGAATTAGGTGAAATTGCGGAAGAATTTTACCCGCAGAACATCTGGAGCTGGAGCAGGACGGTAATTTCAATGGCGGTGCAGATCTTCCCGCCGATGCTCGAAACGACCCCGTCTGTCGTGTATTCCGAGCTTTACAACACCACCAACCGGTTTCTTGACGAGGCGGCGTACAAGCTTGCAAATTTCCTTAACCGTGAGGGCTTTCGGGCGCATTTTTTCCCGCGTGATTGCTACGGAGATATTTCGGTGCTTGTAAAAAAGCCGGAGGCGGCGTTTTCCCACGTCATAGCGGCGCGTTACGCGGGACTCGGAACTATCGGCATGAACCACACTCTGCTGACAAAGGAATTCGGACCGAGGGTGCGGCTGGTATCGGTCATCACGGACGCCGAGATAACTCCCGACCCTATGATAAAAGGCGAGCTTTGCATAAAATGCGGCTTATGCGCGAAAAACTGTCCCATGCAGGCGTTCACTCCCCGCAAGGACAGAATAATCGCCGATATGGACAAGCATAAATGCGCGCAGTATCACGCGCAGCTTAAAAGTGAATTTCGCTATCCTTGCGGGGTGTGCACGGCGGTTTGTCCTATAGGCGAAGATAAGAAGAAGTACGGCAAAAATTCAGTCACGCCGCAGGGCGCGGAGCATTGCCGGAATTTCGGCTCAAAAAACGCCGTGGAGAATAAATAATGGATATTGAATATGAAGAATTTTCCGCAAAGTCCGAGCTGTACCGATTTATACAGGAAAAGCTTTGGCTTATGTGTGAAGAAACAAGCGATTTTTACGCGATACTTTCCAACGCCGCCGCTCTGCTTTGGCTGGAGCTTTCCGATGTAAACTGGGCGGGATTTTATCTGTATAAAGGCGGGAGGCTGGTGTTAGCGCCTTTTCAGGGGAAACCCGCCGTGGCGGAAATCCCTATAGGAAAAGGCGTGTGCGGAACTGCCGCAAAGGAGCTTAAAACGCAAATTGTAAAGAATGTGCACACCTGCCGCAATCACATCGCGTGCGATCTGAACACCTCGTCGGAGATAGTCGTTCCTATTATTTCGGCGGGGCGGCTTATCGGAGTGATCGACATTGACAGTCCCAAAGCCGCTCGGTTTGACGAACAGGACAAAGCGGGGCTTGAGACCGCCGCGGACATTCTGGCGAATTTTTACAAAATGCCTGTATGACCTTTCATACGGGCGTTTTTGTTATAGAAAACTTATCATGACCCATATTCTGAGGCTATGGCTATTGGCGATTCCTATGGCAAACACCGCGATTTTTGAAAATATACGGGTGAAATCTATACCTATAGATCGAATTTATCGGAAATGATAAAATCTATGAATTAGACATATCGCGTTTTGTGTGTTATATTTGATTTATGACAAAGCAAGGAGGTAACTTAAATGGTAAAAATAAAAAGTCAATTCCGAATGTACTGTTTACGCTTTAGATAAAGATAACGCAAACCTAAACAGACGTTTTTATGAAAGGACAATGAACAAATGAAAAGAAACAACTTTATTACGAAAATATCGGCATTGCTGTTTTCGGCGGTGCTTGCGCTTACAGGCTGCTCGGCGGCAGATAACGGCTCATCTGAAAGCTCGCAAAGCAGCGGAGCGGAAAATTCCTCGGCAGCCGCTGCGGAGTCGAGCGGAGCGGAGAATACCTCAACAACTGATACCGTTACGGTGAAGCTCGGAATTATGGGCGGCGGCGACGAGGAGATCTGGAAGCCGGCAAAAGAAGCTCTTGCCGACGAGGGGATAAACCTCGAATATGTATTCTTCACCGATTATGCGCAGCCCAACGCGGCTCTTGTGAGCGGCGACATCGACCTTAACGCGTTCCAGCATTATCAGTATCTCAACACCGAGATAGAGCAGTTCGGCTATGAGATAACCGCGATAGGAGATACATACATTTCCGCGACTAACGTTTATTCATCTAAGATAAAGGATCTGAGCGAGCTTAAAGACGGCGACAAAATAGCGGTCGCAAACGATGCCGTAAACCTCGGACGCGCGCTGAATGTTCTTCAGGCTGCGGGGGTAATTACCGTAGACAGCAGCAAAGGGCTTGTACCCGAGGTCGCGGATATAACCGAGAACCCCAAGAATATAGAAATAGTCGAGGTCGACGCGTCGCAAACCCCCTCGCTTTTGCCCGACGTTGCGGCGGCGGTGATCAACGGAGATTTTGCGGTGGACGCAGGTCTTTCTCCCGTAAATGACGCTATATTCTTCGACGATCCGAGCTATTACACCTCAAACGATTATGTAAACGTCATAGCCGCAAGGACCGAAGACAAGGACAACGAAACCTACAAGAAGGTAGTCGAGGCATACCAGACATCCGCTACCGAGGAGGTTTATAACACCACGTTCCAAGGGACGTATATCGCCGCATGGAAAAATTCTTCCGATGATACGGATACCGACTTTGAGATAACCGACCGCACAGATGATCCCGTTACTGTGAAGCTCGGCATTATGGGTGCGTCCGACGAGGTCGTTTGGGACCCGATAATCGAGGAGTTTGCGCAAAAAGGCGTGACTATCGAAAAGGTGTTCTTTACCGATTATACACAACCCAACGCCGCGCTTGCAAACGGTGAGATCGATCTTAATTCCTTCCAGCACTATAACTATCTGAATAATGAAATCAAAACCTTCGGCTATGACATCACCGCTATCGGCGATACGCTGATAACCGCGCTTAATATCTACTCTAAGAAGATAAGCTCCCTTGACGAGATACAAGACGGCGACAAAATAGCGATCCCGAACGACGCAGTAAACGAAACCCGCGCGCTGAACGTTATCCAGGCGGCAGGTCTTATCAAGCTTGATCCCGACGCAATAGAGACAGCGACGGTCGGCGATATAACCGAAAACCCCAAGAACCTCGAATTCGTCGAAGTCGACGCGTCGCAGACGCCCTCTCTGCTGCCCGATGTTGCGGCTGCGGTGATAAACGGCGCATATGCGCTTGACGCGGGGCTGTCGCCGATAGATGATTCGATCTTCTTTGACGACCCGAGCTTCTACCAGACCAATGCTTACGTAAACATCATTGCCGCAAGGACCGAGGACAAGGACAACGAGCTTTTCCAGGAGATAGTAAAGGCTTACCAGTCCGACCGCACAAAGGAGATCTACGCTAACGATTTCCAAGGGCTTTATGTCCCCGCGTGGGAAGATTAAAGATCAAAAGACCAAACAGCGGGGACTTCCTCGCTGTTTAGTTTGATCGACGAAAGGAAAACACTATGGCTCAAATAAAGCTTGAAAAAATCAGCAAGACCTTTCGCACAAAGCGTCATACGGTCGAGGCGGTAAAGGACGTTTCGCTCGAGATAGACAAAGGCGAAATTTACGGTATAATCGGCTTTTCGGGCGCGGGAAAATCAACGCTTGTCCGCTGTATAAATCTGCTTGAAAGACCGACCGCGGGCGAGGTCTATTTTGACGATATAAAGCTTACCTCGCTGTCCGCGTCCTCGCTTCGCCGTCAGAGAAAGAAGATAGGCATGATCTTCCAGCAGTTCAATCTGCTGTCCTCGAGAACGGTCGAGAAAAACATCTCTCTGCCGCTTGAAGGGGGTGGAAGATCCCGCGCTGAGATCGATAAGAAAGTATCGGAGCTTTTGGAATATGTCGGTCTTTCGGATAAGGCGAAAGCCTATCCGTCGCAGCTTTCGGGCGGGCAAAAACAGCGTGTCGCAATAGCAAGGGCGCTCGCAAACGACCCCGAGGTGCTGTTGTGCGACGAGGCTACGAGCGCGCTTGACCCGCAGACCACAAAATCTATATTGAACCTGCTTGTAAAGCTTAACCGCGAGCTTGGGATAACGATAGTTGTGATAACCCACGAAATGGCGGTAATAAAGAAAATATGCAGCCGCGTCGCCGTAATGGAGCATGGAGAAGTCGTAGAGGAGGGAGATGTTTTTTCCGTATTCGCAGACCCCAAGCAGCAGATCACCCGCGATTTTATCAACACCACCTCCAACCTCTCCGAAGTCTACGAGCTTATCGAGCAAAATTCGCCGGTCGTGCAGCTTAAAAGCGGAGAAAAGCTGGTAAAGCTGCAATATCTGAAAGCGGAGGTGTCCGAGCCGCTTATTTCCGCCGTAACGCAGAAATTCGGCGTGATCTTCAACATTTTGTTCAGCGACGTCGAAATAATAAACGGCTGCCCGCTCGGAGGTACAGTCTCTATCCTAAGCGGGGAAAATTCCGACGAGGCGATAGAATATCTAAAGGAAAAAGGCATTCATGCCAAGGTGATAAAAGATGCAGCAATTTCTTGAAAACTTGATCCCGAACGTTATGAGCAAGCCCGACGAGCTGCTTGAAGCGATAATCGACACGCTTATAATGGTAGGGATCGCGGGCGCGATATCCTTTGTTCTGGGGCTTATTTTCGGCATAATCATCACCGTCACAAAGCGCGGCGGCGTGCTCGAAAACAAGATAATATACAATATCCTCGACAAGGCGATAAATATTTTTCGCGCTGTCCCGTTTATAATCCTGCTTACATGGGTGCTGCCTATCTCCCGCGCTATAGTTGGTTCGGGAATAGGGGTCAGCGGGGCGATGGTTCCGCTGGTTTTCGGAGTAGTGCCGTTTTTTGCAAGACAGATAGAATCCGCTCTTGCCGAGGTAAGCTCCGGCGTTATCGAGGCGGCGCAGGCAATGGGGCTTTCTCCGCTTGCGATAATCTTCAAGGTATATCTTAAGGAGGGCATTCCGACGATTGCCAGAGCCACAACGCTTACCGCGATAAACCTTATAGGGCTTACCGCAATGGCGGGAGCTGTCGGCGCGGGAGGCCTCGGCGACTTTGCGATACGCTACGGTCACAACCGCTTTCAGGAGGACGTGACATGGGTCACGGTCATCATTATCGTTGTCATTGTGACAATAGTGCAGCTTATCGGCGATCTGGCAGTAAAAAAGAACACCCATTGAAGGATTTTTGACCGGAGAAAATATGAATACTTATAACAACACCGATTTGTCTTACCTTATTGAAACAAGAAGGTATCTTCACAAACACCCAGAACTCAGCTTAAAAGAATACAACACCGCGAAGTTTATAAGAAACGAGCTTTCGCGGTTCGGCATAGAATATCGAACGGTCGGCGAAACCGGAACATTCGCAAAGATCGACGGCAAAGCTCCCGGGAAAACCGTATTGCTGCGGGCGGATATCGACGCGCTGCCGATACGGGAAAAGACGGGACTGGCGTTCTCCTCCGAAAACGAGGGCGTAATGCACGCCTGCGGACACGATCTTCACACCGCAGCATTGCTCGGCGCGGCAAGGGAGCTCAGCGCGCGGCGGGAAAATTTCAGCGGCACGGTTTTGCTTGCGTTCCAGCAAGCGGAGGAGTCGCAGCACGGCTCAAAATTTTTCGAGCAGGAGGGGCTTACAAAGGGCTATGACCGCGCTTTCGGGATACATATCTCCCCCGCGTTCCCCGTGGGGAAGATCGCCATGACACGCGGCACGGACGCCGCCTCCTGCGACTATTTCAAGATAACTCTGAGGGGCAAGTCCGTGCATATTTCAAAGCCGCATTTAGGGCGTGACGCTCTTGCCGCCGCGGCAGAGCTTGCGTTAAAGCTGCCGTCTATTCAGCCGAGAAAGCTTGACCCGCTTGACAGCGTCGTTATCGGCATAGGCAAGCTCACCGCGGGAACTTCTTACAACATTATCGCAAATGAGGCGGTGTTGGAGGGGTCGTTTCGTACGCTGACCCTCGAAACGCAGGAATTTCTCCAAAACGAGGTCAGGAAAACCGCCGAGACAGTCGCCGCGTTATATAACGTCGACCCCGAAATAGAGCTTGAAACCTTTGCTTACCCCGTAATAAACGACGACGACGCGTTTGACGAGGCATACGCCGCCGCAGTCGATGTTGTGGGAAAAGAAAACGTCATCACCGACAAAAAGCTGATAATGGGCTTCGGCGCGGACGATTTCTCGGCGTTTGCGCGGCACGCAAAGGGCGTTTATGTCCATGTAGGAACGGCGAACGAAACCGAAAATTCCAAGCTGCCCCTGCACAGCGACAAGCTCACGCCCGACGAGCGCGCGCTAATGATAATGAAGGATTTGCATATTCGGTACGCTACGATACATGCAGATACACTTTGATGAACGTCATTCGTTTGATATGCTCCCTAAAATCCCACCCGCCAATATTCCGCATAACAAAAGGAAAAACCGACTTCGCATGAAGTCGGTTTTTTGGTGCCGGAAGCGGGGGTCGAACCCGCACGGTATCGCTACCACCGGATTTTGAGCGGATAGAGTACAAAAGTACTATAAGTATTTTAAGGTAATCCATATCCATCATCGGTAACGATAAACCCGCGTCATAAAAGGGATTGATCGGCATTTTGCCGCCCTGTATCCGCAAAGCCTTTTAACAGCTGAAAAAGCGGTTTTGCCGTTCATATTAGAACCGTATTAGAACTTGATTAGAACTGCGGCATTTTTATGCCCGAAAACAAGAAAATGTAGTGTTACAATAGATGTGAGACCAAAAGATAAAAAAGACAAGGAAAAAGTGATCGATTTCTGTTAGAATAAA
>CANRII010000035.1 GCA_947630685.1 uncultured Ruminiclostridium sp.
GATATAGACAAGGCTCTGGCGTCCCCGCTGGAGTACGACAATCTGCTGTATGCGCTGCATTTCTATGCGGCTACCCATACCGACTGGTTAAGACAGAGAGTAAGCGACTGCGTTGCTAACGGGCTGCCGGTCATCGTATCGGAATTCGGAATGTGCGACGCGTCCGGCGGCGGCTCTAACGACTTCAATCAGGCAAAGGCATGGCTGGAGCTGCTGGACAGCTTAGGAATAAGCTATTTCAACTGGAGTATCTGTAATAAGGCGGAGACCTGCTCCGCGCTTAAGCCATCCGCCTCGCCTAACGGAAATTGGAGCGAAAGCGATCTGTCCGACGGCGGCGCATGGATAAGAAAGTGGTTAAGAGGAGAGCAGTAACGGTATAGTAAGCGGTCGAAAATCAAAATAATAAAAATTTTCAAAAAACACTTGACAATATAGGATTTATCCCATATAATAAATATAGGATAAATCCTATTTTTTTGGGTCGGAGAAATATAAATGCAGAATTTTGAGATAATATTCTATAAGACCGATAAGGGAGAAATACCTGTAAAGGATTTTTTGGACAGCTTAAATGACAGAATGAGGGCTAAAATGCTTTTATCTGTCCGAATAGTCCGAGAAAACGGCTATCAAGCAAGAATGCCTTATTCCGAGGAGTTAGAGGACGGGATATTTGAATTACGCGCAAAAGTAGGTACGGATATTTCCAGAGTGCTGTATTTCTTCGTTGTAGGCAGAAAAATAGTGCTTACAAACGGATTTATCAAAAAAACTCAGAAAACCCCGAGAACCGAGATAGAGCGCGCGAAAAGGTACAGAGCCGATTATTTCAGAAGAGAGGAGCATTGATATGAAAGATGATTTTCAAAACTATTTGGATAAGCAGCTTGAAAACCCTGAGTTTTCAAAGGAATGGGAAGCGCTTGAGCCCGAATATTCCATTATGAAAGCGATGATAGAGGCAAGAAACGCGGAGGGTTTGACGCAAAAAGACCTTTCCGAGCGTTCCGGCATAGCGCAGGGAGATATCAGCAAGCTGGAAAACGGAAACGCCAACCCCTCTATCAAAACATTGCAAAGGCTTGCGGCCGCTATGGGCAAAACTCTTAAAATAGAGTTTATATAAAAGCATTTAACAGCCAAAAGGAGAAACCATGAAGATATTATTTATCGGCGGTACAGGCACGATAAGCAGCGCGATAACTAAATTGCTTGCCGAGCGCGGCGAGGAGCTGTACCTGCTCAACAGAGGAAACCGGAACGCCGACCTTCCCGACGCGGTAAAAACACTTACCGCAGACATAAATGACGAGGCGGCCGCCGCTGAAGTCCTCGGCGATATGACCTTTGACTGCGTCTGCGATTTTATAGGCTTTGTTCCCGCTCAGCTGGAAAGGGATCACAGGCTGTTCAAAGACCGCACCCGCCAGTTTATGTACATCAGCTCAGCTTCGGCGTACCATAAGCCGGTAAGATCGTATATTATAAACGAGGGTACCGCGCTCGCTAACCCTTACTGGGAATATTCCCGCAATAAAATAGCCTGCGAGGATTATCTGATGAAGTTGTACCGCGAGCAGGGCTTTCCGGTAACTATCATCCGGCCGAGCCATACTTACGACGAACGCTCGGTGCCGCTCGGCGTTCACGGCGATAAAGGCAGCTGGCAGGTAGTAAAGCGCATGATGCTCGGCAAGCCTGTAATAATCCACGGCGACGGCAGCTCCCTTTGGACCATGACTCATAACAGCGATTTTGCTCAGGGCTTTTGCGGGCTTATCGGCAATCCCCACGCGATAGGAGAGGCGTTCCAGATAACCTGCGATGAAACTCTTACCTGGGATCAGATATACGGCACTATCGCCGATGTGCTGGGCGTAAAGCTGAACGCGTACCATGTAAGCTCCGAGTTCCTTGCGGCGGTGAGCGATTACGATTACACCGGCAGCCTTATCGGAGATAAAGCCTGTTCGGTGGTATTCGATAATTCCAAGCTGAAAAAGGCCGTGCCGGAGTTTTCTCCCAAAGTGCATTTTGAACAGGGCGTGCGCCAAACTATCGAATACGTGCTGGCTCACCCGGAATTGCAAACGGAAGACCCCGAGTTCGACCGCTGGTGCGATAAAGTCATAGAAACGCTTGAAAAAGCTAAACAGGAAATTTTATCGAACCTATAATATAAACAAAAATGCTCCCCGACAAAGGGAGCGTTTTTTTGTATTAAATTCTTATTTTCCAAGACAAGCGTTTTTCATCATTTTAGCGTATTCGTAGAGCTTATCGCCCGCGTTCTCGCCGTACTGTTCAACCATCTTTACTATCGCGCTGCCGACTATCACGCCGTCTGCGATAGCGGAGTATTTTGCCGCCTGCTCCGGCTTGTTTATGCCGAAGCCTACCGCGGTGGGCTTATCTGAGTATTTTCTCACCGCCTCGACGATGGATCTTATATCGGTCTTTATCTCGCTGCGCATGCCGGTAACGCCCATGGAGGACACTATGTATATATAGCCCTCCGCCTGCTTTGCTATCAGCTTTATCCTGTCCTCGGAGGTAGGCGCGATAAGCGAGATTATATCTATCCCGTGCGCCTTTGCCGCGTCGGCTATCTCGCCCTTTTCCTCAAACGGCATATCCGGCACGATAATTCCGTCCACGCCTATCTGTTCGCACTTTGCGAAAAATTCGTCCGCGCCGTATTTGTACACCGGATTAAGATAGGTAAGGAAAACTATCGCGGTATCGGGGTATTTCTTCCTTACGTTTTCAGCTAAGGTGAAAACCTTTGACAGATCGCAGCCCGCCGACAAGGAGCGTATATTCGCCGCCTGTATCACCGGTCCTTCCGCTATCGGGTCGGAAAACGGTATCCCTATCTCGATAACGTCCGCGCCGCCGTCGATAAGCCTGCCTATATATTCCTCACTTTTTTCAATGCTCGGGTCGCCCGCGGTCAAAAACGCGACGAAAGCCTTTTCCTTAAATGCGTTGTCTATTCTTTTACTCATAGATCTTCACCCCTCTGTATCTTGCGATAGCGGCAACGTCCTTATCTCCGCGCCCGGACAGACAAATTATTATCGACTGGTCGGGAGAATAATTCTTCGCTATTTTCATTACCTGTGCGATCGCGTGAGCGGATTCCACCGCGCAGATTATCCCCTCGGTACGGGCAAGGTATTCAAATGCCGCGACCGCCTCTTCGTCGGTTATCGGAACATACTGCGCGCGCCCGATGTCGTGCAGGTACGCATGCTCCGGCCCTATTCCGGGGTAATCCAGCCCCGCCGAAATGGAGTACACCGGCGCTATCTGCCCCTCGTCGTTCTGGCAGAAATAGGACTTCATTCCGTGGAATATGCCGAGCGTGCCGTTCGCTATCGTAGCGGCGTTTTGCGGGGTATCGACGCCCTTTCCCGCTGCCTCGCAGCCGATAAGCTCTACCTCTTTATCGTTTATGAAATTGTAGAACATGCCCATCGAGTTGCTTCCGCCGCCGACGCATGCGACTACCGCGGCAGGCAGCTTGCCCTCAAGCTCTAATATCTGCTGCTTTGCCTCTTTGCTGATAACGCTCTGAAAATCTCTCACTATCATCGGGAACGGATGCGGCCCCATTACCGAGCCTAAAACATAGTGCGTATCGTTCACCCTTGACACCCATTCGCGCATAGCCTCGTTTACCGCGTCCTTAAGCGTCATGGTGCCGGTAGTTACCGCGTTGACCTTTGCGCCGAGCAATTCCATGCGGTAAACGTTCAGCGCTTGCCTGTCGGTATCCTCCTTGCCCATGAATATCTCACATTCCATATCCATAAGCGCGGCGGCGGTAGCGGTCGCAACGCCGTGCTGTCCCGCTCCGGTCTCGGCTATGACACGGGTCTTGCCCATCTTCTTCGCCATAAGCACCTGACCTAAAACGTTGTTTATCTTATGAGAACCGGTGTGGTTCAAGTCCTCGCGCTTAAGATATATCTTAGCGCCGCCGAGGTCTTTAGTCATCTTCTCGGCATAGTACAGCAGGGAAGGTCTGCCTGCGTATTCCCTTAAAAGGGTGTTCAGCTCGTCGTTGAACTCCTTGTCGTTCTTGTAAAATTCGTAGCTTTCTTCCAGCTTGTGTATCTCGTTCATCAGCGTTTCAGGTATATACTGACCGCCGTGTATGCCGTATCTTCCTTTTTCCATGATTAGCCCTTTCCTTGTTGGTTGTTAAAACGCACCGCTTTTACTAGTGCGAGCATCTTTTCTCTGTCCTTTACGCCGTTCGTTTCCGCGCCGCTGCTTACGTCTATGCAGTACGGGGAGAGCTTTACCGCGTCGGCGATATTTTCCGTGCTTATCCCGCCGGCGAGGAACACCTGCTTTGACAGCCCCTCTCCGAGCAGCTCCCACGAGAACGCTTTGCCGGTGCCGCCGTTGCCGTTGTCCAGCAGCAGATAATCGGACGGGAACATGTACGCCCTTTTAACGTCCTCTTCGCTTTTAACGCTGAACGCCTTTATTATCGGCATATCGGACGGTATCGCTTTGCGCAGCTTTTCAAGATAGCTTATATCCTCGCTGCCGTGCAGTTGGATAAGGTCGGCTATCCCGCTGTTGGCAATATCTATAACGTCGTTTATATCGTTATCAAGAAACACCGCCACCGACTTTATCTTTGGGGACAGCATAGCTTTCATTTTGGCGGCGTGTTCTTTTGTGACCGTCCTCCTGCGCCCATTAGCGAAGATAAATCCGATATAATCCGGCATAGCCTCGTTTGCGTAAGCTATATCCTCGCAGCGCATCATGCCGCACAGCTTTATTTTCATTGCCGCGCCGCCTTTTCTCCCGCGCCGCTCCTTAGCGTGTTTAATAGATCGGCCTTGTTTTCCGCTTTCATGAACGCCTCTCCGATAAGCACCGCGTCAGCGCCCGCCTTGCGGACAAATTCTATATCCTGCGGCGTATGCAGCCCGCTTTCCGATACCAGCAGCTTATCTGTAGGGATTTTTCCCGCAAGCCTTTTAGTAGCTGTAAGGCTTACCTCAAAGCTGGTAAGGTCGCGGTTGTTTATCCCGATTATCTCGGCGCCGCTGTCAAGCGCTTTGGTAAGCTCGTTTTCATTATGGACCTCCACCAGCGCGGATAATCCTAAAGAATGCGCAAGCCGGAGATAACTTTTCAGCTTTTCGTCGTCAAGTATCGCGCAGATAAGCAATACCGCCGACGCGCCGAGCGTTTTAGCCTCGTATATCTGATATTCGTCTATCACGAAATCCTTGCGCAGACAAGGGATATCCACCGTTTGGGCTATCTGCCTGAGATACTCGGGACTGCCCTTGAAAAAATCCGGCTCGGTCAGCACCGAAACAGCGTCCGCACCCATATCGCGGTAGCTTTTCGCTATATCGAGATACGGAAAATCCTCGGCGATGATCCCTTTTGACGGAGAGGCTTTTTTCACCTCGCAGATAAAGGACAGCCCGCTTTTGGAAAGCGCCCGCTTAAACGGAAATTCATCCGTTGCCGGCAGGGAAAGCGCCGCTGACTTTATACTGTCGTAAGAATGCAGCGCCTTGTCTTTTTCCAGCCGTATGCGCGTCGCCGCAACTATATCGTCCAGTATCATGCCGTATCAGTCCTCTTTTGCGGCTACGGCAAAGTCGTTGAAGAACGCCAGCGCCTTACCGCTGTCAATGGTATCCTCTATTATTTTTCTTGCTTCGGCGGGAGAAGTCTCCGGCTTTACAACGTAATAAGAATAGCTTGCGTTCAGCACTACCGCGTCGCGCTTTGCGCCCTTTACGCCGGAAAGAATATCCATAGTTATCTTAGCGTTCTCCTCCGGAGTGCCGCCGATAAGCTCTTCCTTGCGGCAGCGGGTAAGACCGATGTCCTCCGGTACTATCGTGTAGGAACGCTTTTTGCCGCCGATAATCTCGCACGCGGCGGTCTCTCCACACAGCGAAATTTCGTCCAGACGATCCCTGCCGTATACAGCCATAACGTTCTGCACTCCGAGATTACTGAGCACCTCGGCAAGCGGCTCTACCAGCTCCTCGGAATATACGCCCATCAGCTGATATTTCGGGAATGCCGGATTAGCGAGCGGCCCTATAATATTAAAGATAGTGTGTATGCCTATCTCGCGGCGCACCTGACCTACATGCTTCATCGCGGAATGGTACTTCTGCGCGAACAGGAAGCACAGTCCCTTTTCGTCCAGCAGCTTACCGCTCTTCTCGGGCGAAAGGTCAAGGTTTATCCCCAGCGCCTCCACAACGTCCATCGCTCCGCATTTTGAGGAAGCGGCGCGGTTGCCGTGCTTCGCTACCTTTATCCCTGCCGCCGCCAAAACGATAGCCGAGGTGGTTGAGATATTAAAGGTGTTCGACTTATCTCCGCCGGTACCCACTATCTCGAACGCGTCCGAGCTGTGCGGAACTTTAAGACAGTATTTGCGCAGTACGTCGGCCGCCGCGGTTATCTCGTCTATAGTCTCTCCCTTAATGGACAGCGCGGTAAGAAAAGCCGCCTTTTGAAAGTCGTTTACCTCTCCGCCCATTATCTTGTCGAACGCCGCCTCGGTAGCGGCTCTGCTCAGGTCTTCGCCTGCCGCAAGCTGTGAAATCTCCTTCTTAAGCATGATTTTTTCCTCCTTTTACATATCCAGAAAGTTTTTAAGTATTACCCGTCCGTCGGGCGTCATTATTGATTCGGGGTGAAATTGCACTCCGTATATCGGCATTGTTTTGTGCGCTATCGCCATTATTTCGTTATCCGCGGACATTCCGAGTATCTCGAAGCAGTCCGGCAGCGTTTCCTTTTGCGCCGCCAAAGAATGATAGCGCGCCGCGAAAATATGTTCGTTCAGCCCTTTGAAAAGCGGATGGGCGTTGTTTATCGTTATATCCTCCGCTTTGCCGTGTACCAGCCTGCCGGCGTGGACTACCTTGCCGCCGAACGCCTCGGTTATCGCCTGATGTCCCAGACATACTCCCAGCACCGGAAATTCTCCAGCGGTCTGCCTTATTATATCTATGCAGTTGCCCGCGTCGCAGGGTCTGCCGGGTCCCGGCGAGATTATTATATGGTCTGGAGCGAGCTTTCTCACTCCGTCGGCGTCTATCTCATTATTTCGCATAGTGACTATATTCGGCTCTATGCTGCCCGCCAGCTGATAGAGGTTATACGAAAAGCTGTCGAAATTGTCTATAAGCAGTATCACGATGAAATTCCCCCCTCCGCAAGCCGGATAGCCTCCACTACCGCTTTTGCTTTGTTTATACATTCGTTATACTCGTTTTCGGGTATGCTGTCCGCGACTATCCCCGCGCCGCTCCTTATGAAAACGTGGCCGTTTTTCTTGAACGCCAGCCGTATCGCTATGCAGACGTCAAGATTCCCCGACAGATCGAGATAGCCTATCGCGCCGCCGTAAACGCCGCGTTTGTTGTTTTCAAGCTCGTTGATTATCTCACACGCCCTTATTTTCGGAGCGCCGGACAGCGTCCCCGCCGGGAGTATCGAGTCCACCGCGTCTAAAGCGGTAAGTCCGTCCGCTATCTCGCCGCGCACCGACGAGCCTATGTGCATGACCTTTGAAAAGCGCTGTATCGCCATATATTCGTCCACCGATACGCTGCCGAATTTGCTTATTTTGCCGATGTCGTTCCTGCCGAGGTCTACCAGCATATTATGCTCGGCGCGCTCCTTTTCGTCCGCGAGCAGCTCCTTTTCCAACGCCTTGTCCTGCGCTTCGTCCCTGCCGCGCGGACGCGTTCCCGCCAAAGGATAGGTATGCAGCACGCCGTCCTCCAGTTTTACCAGCGTTTCCGGGGAAGAACCCGCCATTTCGATATCGTCGCTGGAAAAATAGAACATATACGGCGAGGGGTTTTCGGTGCGCAAAACTCTGTACACGTCGAACAAGCTCCCGTCTGCGTCAGCCTCAAGTCGGTTTGACAGCACCACCTGGAATATATCCCCGTCGTAAATATACTGCTTTGCTTTTTCCACCATTGCGCAGTATTGCTCTTTTGAAAACAGCGGCGTTATCTCGGAGCGCAGCTTCAGCGGCTCGAACGCCGACGGCTCGCCCTCAAGTATCAGCTCGCATATCTTTTCAAGCTCCGCGCAGCCTAAAGCGTAGTTCTTTTCGATATCGTCGGTTTTTATATTGACGATCACGAATATCTTTTGCAGCGAGTTATCAAACGCTATCACCTTATCGAACAGCATAAGATCCACGTCCTTGAAGCCCTCGCTGTCCTGCGCGTCAAGATTCAGCGTAGGCTCGCTGTATTTGATATAGTCGTAGGAAAAATATCCCGCCAGCCCTCCGGTAAAGGTGGGCAGCCCCGGACATTTCGGGCTTTTGCAGCTTTCCAGCACCTTGCGGATATATATGCGCGGGTCGGCGTTTTCGTATACCTGCGTGCCGCCGTTTTTAATAGTGACTTTGCCGTCGGTGCAGGTTATCTCCATTATCGGGTCGTATCCTAAAAAGGTGTAGCGCCCCCATTGCTTTGAGTTGTCCGCGCTTTCCAGTATGAAGCAATGACGGCTTACCTTTTTAAGCACCGACATCACTCTAAGCGGAGTGTGCATATCCGAAAATATCTCCGCCGCGATGGGTACCATTTTGTACTCTCCGCCTTCGGACAGCCGTTTCGCCTCCTCCATAGCTGTGATTATCTTAGGTCGTATCATTAAAAAATCCCTCCAAGTCGTCTTGCAGGGAAATTAAAAAAGCCCCCGACAAGACTTCATATCTTGTCAAGGACCGATATAATTATCGGCGGTGCCACCTTGATTTGCAGAAAAATTCTGCCGCTTAGCAGGATACTGACATATCCCCGACGTCTAACGCGCGTCACACGTCATGGAATACTCGGCTTTCACCTTTGACCATGCCCTCAGCGGTCCATTTGATACAGTCCGTTTCTGTTCGGGTTCTCAGCTTTCCCGAATCTCTGTACTGCCGGCGACTGTTTTTATTTCCGCGTCAACGGTTTTGAATTACGATACTATTATATTCCCGCTAAATTGAAATGTCAAGAGCGGGGTTAGATTTTTGTATATAATACACAAATTTTATAATATCAAATCGTGCATTGTGCTAACGCACTCAAAATTGCCAACATTTTCCGTTTGGTATATTATCGAGAAAAACTCTAATAATAACGGTGCGAATTAAAATTTCGTGTATTTTAACGCCGAATACGCTTTGCAAAGCGTTATTTAAGAAAGGAAGGTTCTTTATGAAAAAGACAGCGGCTATTTTATCGGCTGTTGCGGTCATGGCGTTTTCAGCGACTGCCGCATTTGCCGAAAACGGCGGTGTAGTCGGTGACGTGGTAGACGGCGCCGAGAGCATTGTGGACGACGTAGTCAGTGGTGCGGAGGATATAATCGACGGCGGCGACGGCAACGATTCCGCTTTCAGCGACGATGACGGCGACGTTCTTCCCGACGCTGATTCCGACGCGACCGTAGGAAACGACAGCTCGGACGAGAGCTCGGATAACAGCTCGGACGAAAGCTCGGATAACAGTTCTGACGAAAGCTCTGAGAACAGTATGACCAGCGGTATCGTCGAGAGCGGAAACGTAAACACCGGTGTTCCTGCTTTAGAGCTTGCGGCACTCGGTACGGCGGCTATCGGCGGACTTGCTGCAATGGCGGCTACCGTTCGCAGAAGAAAGTAACAAAAAGGCTCACTCCGCTAATACGGGGTGAGCTTATTTACAACTTTATTTTTAAGTAAAAAACAAGGTAACTCAAGTAACAATTCGCCGTTTTATACAAATATGGTAAAAATCGCAAAAAAATATTTTTTTATTTTGTACAGTTTGCACCTTGTTTGATTCAACACGGTAATATATAATAATGGTAACAGGATTTTTCTGTTACGAATTTTTAGGAGGAACAAAACAATGAAGTTAAGAAAAATGATCGCTTGCGCAGCGGCACTTTCCGTAGCTGCTACTATGGCGATAAGCACAAGCGCTGCCGCTCCCTACACCGCTAAACTCGGCTTTGCTGACGGCAGTTGGACGGCGCAGGACTGGGAAACCACTACTGAGATAACCGGTGACGGCACTTATTCGATAAGCACCAATATACCGGAAGGCGTTGACGAAGAGACCGGCGATCCCTATCCCGTTACCGCAAACGGAGTTACGGTATTCGTTGTCGATATCGCTGAGCTTGGTACCGACCTCGGTCTTGAGGCTACCGACGATCAGCCTTATGACATGACCAAGTGCACAGTTTCCGATGTTAAGGTCACCGCAGGCGACACCGAGATCGCTGTTGACAACAGCAAGATCCTTTGGGGCGACCCCGAGGGCAAGGGCGTCCTTCGTATCGAGATATACAACGCTTACGGTTCTACCGCGGTAGATGAGAAGTATGACGCAAGCGTATCTCCGATAAACCCCGACGATATCGTTGACGCTGACAAGATCACCGTTACCTTCACCCTCTCCGGCATTTCCGGCGACGCTTCTACCGAAGAAGAAACTCCGGCTGAGAGCGAAGCTCCCGAGACCGAAGCTCCTACCACCGGCGACACCAGCAAGCCCAGCACCGACACCGGCGCTGAGGGTATTGCGATCGCAGCAGGCGTAGCAGTTCTCGCAGCAGCAGCAGCAGTAGTTGCTAAAAAAAGAAAGTAATCGATCTTAATTAACACTAAAAAACTCTCACACATCGTGTGAGAGTTTTTTGTGTTAATAACCATATTCGTTTGATATGAATATTACTTTTATTCTGTCCTTTACTCTTTGTTGAGCCATCACAACGTAATCGCAGCATATCCTGTCGGGTGAATTACAATGAGCGCAGCGTCCGGTCGCGGCGCAGGGAGTTTTACGCTCAAGCCTTATGCAGTTTGCGGGGGAGGCGTAGGTTTCCAGACGGTCGCGGGCGGCGTCAAGGTCGGTGACTATCTTATTAAGTCCCGCGACGATTATCACCTGTTTAGGTCCGAATATCATCGCCGCAACGCGGTTGCCGTTGCCGTCGACGTTATAAAGCTCGCCGTTTTCGGTGACGGCGTTAGTGCTTGCAAAATATGTATCGGCAAAAAACGCCTTGCGCATAAGCTCGGGGACTTCCTCTGCGGGAGTAACGTCGCGGTCGATGAAAATACCCTTGTAATTCTCCCGTAAAAACTCTTGTATGCCGCTTTCGGCTAAGGTCATAGAGCCGCCTGCGGTCATCAGCTTGTCGTCCTTTACCAGCTCGGCTATCAGCTTTTTCGCTTCCTCGACGTTTTCGACAAGGTAGCCCTTCATGTTGTTTTTCTCAAGCGCCGCTATCGTTTTTTCCGCGCGCTTTTTAAGCGATTCTTTCAATATTGCGTTCATGTTCATTCCTCCTTAGAGTGTTTGTATATATCATATCACATTTTTTGAAAAAAGTCTATAAATTAGATAGACTTTTTATAAGAAATGTGGTAGAATTATATGTAACAGCAAAAACAAAAAGGAGCGTGTAGTTATGGAGATACTTAAGCTTAAAGCGCCCTGCAAGGATTATATCTGGGGCGGAACACGTCTGCGCGAGGAATACGGCAAGGTTTCCGATGCGGACAAGATAGCGGAGAGCTGGGAGCTTTCCTGCCATAAGGACGGGGAAAGCGTTATAGACGGGGGAGAATATTCCGGCAGGACGCTTAGCGAATACCTCGACGAAAATAAACAGGCGTTAGGCAGCGCGTGCAAAAAATTCGAGTATTTCCCTATACTTATCAAGCTGATAGACGCTAAGGATAATCTTTCGGTGCAGGTACATCCGAACAACGAATACGCTATGCGCGTTGAGGGAGAGTACGGCAAGACCGAAATGTGGTACATAGTGGACTGCAACGAGGGCGCGCAGCTTATCTACGGTTTTAAGGACAAGGTAAGCAAGGAGGAATTCGCCCGCAGGATACAGGACAACACTCTGCTCGAGATAACCAACAACGTACCGGTTCATAAAGGCGACGTGTTCTTTATAGAATCCGGCACTCTTCACGCGATAGGCAGCGGCATACTTATCGCCGAGATACAGCAAAACTCCAACACCACCTACCGCGTATATGATTACGGCAGAGTCGGCGCGGACGGAAAGCCCAGACAGCTGCACATCGATAAGGCGGTAGAAGTCACCGTGCCGGAGCCGCCAAAGTACGACACCAAACCCAAGGGCAGCCCGGAGAAGATAGACGGCGGTACTCGCACATTGCTTGCAAGCTGCGAATATTTCAACGTAAACAAATACGAGATAAACGGCAGCGCCGCGCTTACCGCGTCGGAAAGCTCGTTCAATTCGGTTCTGATACTGGACGGCAGCGGCGAGATAGACGGGCTCAGCGCTAACAAAGGCGACAGCTTTTTCGTCCCCGCCGGTTACGGCGAGTATAAGCTGAGCGGAAATGTCACCGCGATAGTGACGGATATTCTCTGATGGACGTTATCAACGCGGCAAAGGGCGCGTTTGCGAAATACTACCTCGGCATAGACATAGGCGGAACGAATGTCAAGGCGGGCGTTGTGGACGAAAACGCCAAGCTGTTAGCGCATACCTCCGTCAAGACCGAGGCGGCGGGCGGCTATGAAAACGCGCTGCAAAATATTCTTACGGCGGCGGACGGCGCGCTGGAGCTTTCCGGCATAGATATTGAAAAGATAAAGTGTATCGGCGTGGGCTGCCCCGGCACGATGGATCAAGCTGCGGGAAAAGTGGTCTACTCCAACAACCTGCGCTGGGAGGACGTGCCGCTCGGCTTAGACATCGCCGAAAGATACGAAAAAAAGGTGTATCTTGAAAACGACGCTAACGCCGCAGCTTACGGAGAGTTTGTCGCCGGTGCTGCCAAGGGCGCTAAAAACGCGGTGGTATTGACGTTAGGCACCGGAGTCGGCGCAGGCATCATCATCGACGGGAAAATATACAGCGGTTCCAATTCGGCGGGCGGCGAGATAGGGCATACCGTGATTGAGATAGACGGGTGGGAATGCACCTGCGGCAGGCACGGCTGTTTTGAGTCTTATGCTTCGGCGACCGGACTTATCCGCATGACCGCCGAGATGATAAAGGAAAAGCCGATAAGCCGCCTTAAAGAGCTTGCGGAAAGCGGCGGCAAAATTTCCGCGCGCACTGCGTTCAACGCGGCGAAGCTAGGCGATAAATACGGAAAAGAGGTAGTGGATAAGTACATTAAATACCTCGCCTGCGGTATCGCCAACACGATAAACATATTCCAGCCGGATATTTTATGTATAGGCGGGGGAGTATGCAACGAGGGCGATAATCTGCTTAATCCTCTTAAAAAAGAGGTAGCAAAGCAGATATACACCAAAAACAGCAGCAAAAACACCGAAATAGCGCTCTGCGCGCTCGCGAACGAGGCGGGCATGATAGGCAGCGCTATGCTCGGCAGAAATAAATAAAGATACCGAAAGGAAGAAAGTAAAAATGAGAAGTGACCTTATCAAAAAGGGCGTGGACAGAACGCCGCACAAGGCGTTGTTAAAGGCATTGGGGCTTATCGACAGCGAGATCGAAAAGCCGTTTATCGCGGTGGTATGCGCGGCAAGCGACTATGTTCCGGGACACGCGCATCTGCATGAAATTTCCGCGGCGGTAAAGGACGGGATAAGAAACGCGGGCGGTATACCGTTCGAGTTTTTCACCATCGGCGTATGCGACGGTCTTGCGATGAACCATAAGGGCATGAGGTATTCGCTCGCCTCCCGTGAGCTTATCGCGGACAGCATAGAGGTAATGCTCACCGCCCACCCGTTAGACGGCGTGGTATTTATCCCCAACTGTGATAAGATAGTACCGGGTATGATAATGGCGGCGGCAAGAATGAATCTGCCCTCGATATTTGTAAGCGGCGGTCCTATGAATCCCGGCAAGGTGCAGGGCAAGCGCGTGGGCTACAGCGAGATATACGAGGCTATCGGTCAGTATTCAAACGGCGAGATAGGCGACGACGTTATCAAGGATTATGAGAACAACGCCTGCCCGACCTGCGGCTCCTGTTCGGGTATGTATACCGCAAACTCCATGAACTGCCTTACCGAGGCTATCGGCCTTGCATTGCCGTTCAACGGTACCGAACCGGCGGTAAATTCCGCACGCCGCAGACTTGCAAAGCAGACCGGCGAAAGAGCGGTGGAGCTGGAAAGGGAGAACATACGCCCCAAAGATATAATCACCAAGAAGAATATGCTAAACGCACTTGCCACCGATATGGCGATAGGCGCGTCGTCGAACACCGTACTGCACTTGCTCGCAATCGCGCATGAAGCGGGCGTTGATATAAAGCTCGAGGACATCGACGCTATGAGCAGAGTTACCCCGCAGCTGGCTAAGCTCAATCCCGCCAGCGATATATTCATCACCGACCTTAACGACGTGGGCGGAATACAAGCGGTAATAAAAGAGCTTGCCAAGGGAAAGCATATTAACGAGGATGTGCTTACCGTGTCCGGTACTCAGGCGGACAGGATAAATAAGGCGCGCGACGCCGACGGCACTATAATACACACCTGCGAGTCGCCTATCCGCAAGGACGGCGGTATCGCGATACTGTCCGGCAATATCGCCGAGCATGGTTCGGTAGTAAAGCAAGGCGCGGTAAAGCCGGAGATGATGGACTTTACCGGCACGGCAAAGGTATTTGACGGTGAGCAGGCGGCAGTCGACGCTATCATGAACAACGTGATAATCCCCGGCGACGTGGTAGTTATCCGTTACGAGGGTCCCAAGGGCGGCCCCGGCATGCCGGAAATGCTCGCTCCCACGGCGGCTATAGTAGGTAAAGGACTGGACGGCAGCGTTGCGCTGATAACCGACGGACGTTTCTCCGGTGCGAGCAGAGGCGCGGCGGTAGGCCATATCTCACCGGAAGCGGCGGAGGGCGGACTTATCGCGTTTATCGAGTCCGGCGACAAGATACATATAGATATACCCAACCGCAGCATAGAGCTTTTGGTAGACGAAAAGACTATCGAGGAGCGCAGGAAGAAAGGTATCCTCCCGCCCAAGGAGCTTGACGGCTATCTCAAGAGATACGCAAAGCTGGTCACCAGCTCGAATACCGGCGCGGTTTTTGAGGATTAATATTAAATAACTTATCGAAAACATGGTGCGTCCGTACGGGCGCACCATAAATTCCGAACAAGGTTTGCGGTAAGCTGTGGTAGGAGGAAAATATAAGTGTTAAAAAAGACCTTTTTATTGATTCCTTTAATCATTTCCGTATTTTTGCTCAGCGGCTGCAATGCTGTCGAAAAAGCTGGCGATTTATTTGATTATCTGACTACCAGTCATGTGAGCGAATATGACAAGGAGTATGAAGAGGGCGTAGCATTGTGCGAAGAGGTCATCCGCTGTCTTGACGAGGACGATAAAGATACCCTCAAAATGATGTTCAGTCCGCATGTCCGAGAGGCTGAAAATTTTGACGAAGAATTTAACGAGTTGTTTGATTTTTACGAGGGAAAATCCGTTTCTCATGATGATATTTCTTTACCAACAAGGGGCGGAAGTAAAAAAGACGGCGAATGGATACAAGAGGGGCTCGATTACACAATAGATAATTTGAAGTGCGATAACGGAGATAAGTATAGCCTCAGTATTCTTGATTGTGTCACCCACACCGAAAGCAATCATATAGGATTGCAAATAGTAAATATTATTAAAAACTCAAATGAACATGTTTCAGTCGGATCAAGCTTCTGGGAATAGGAGGAAAATATAAGTGTTAAAAAAGACCTTTTTATTGACCCCTTTAATTATTTCCATATTTTTGCTCAGCGGCTGCAATGTTATCGAAAAAGCCGGCGTTTTGTTTGATTTCTTTACTGAGAGTCATGTGAGCGAATACGACAAGGAGTACGAGGAATGCGTAGCATTGTGCGAAGAAGTTATCCGCTGCCTTGACGAAGACGATAAAGACACTCTCAAAATGATGTTCAGTCCTTATGTCCGAGAGTCTGAAAATTTTGACGAAGAATTTAACGAGTTGTTTGAAGTGTATAACGGAAAACATGTTTCTCACAGTTATATTTCTCTGCCGTCAACAAGCGGAAGCAAAGCATACGGCGAATGGATTTATAAAGATCTTAGTTATAGGGTATATGATATAGTTTGCGATAATGGGAACAATTACACGCTTGATTTCGTTGATTGTACTGCTTATCCTAAACAAGATCACATAGGATTGCATATTATTGCAATAATGAACACAAGCACAGAAGAGAGTGCCGAAGCGGGCTTAGGTTTCTGGAAAGAAGATCTTGATTAACATTTTACGCTTTGATACGGAGTTTAACAATGGACAAGTTTGTGCTGAAAAGTGAATACAAACCCACCGGCGATCAACCTCAGGCGATAGAAAAGCTGTCCGAGGGCGTTTTGCGCGGTGATAAGGAGCAGGTATTGCTCGGCGTTACCGGCTCGGGCAAGACCTTTACAATGGCTAACGTCATCGCAAACGTCAATAAGCCCACGCTGATATTAGCGCATAATAAAACGCTTGCGGCGCAGCTTTGCAGCGAGTTCAGAGAGTTTTTCCCGGATAACGCGGTGGAATATTTCGTGTCCTACTACGACTACTACCAGCCGGAGGCGTATATTCCCGCCACCGACGCGTACATTGAAAAGGACAGCGCGATAAACGACGAGATAGACCGGCTGCGCCATTCCGCCACCGCCTCGCTTGCGGAGCGCAGGGACGTTATCATCGTCGCCAGCGTGTCCTGCATATACAGCCTTGGCAGTCCGGAGGAGTACCGCGAAAATATGCTGTCGGTGCGCGAGGGGCAGGAAAAGAGCCGCGACGATATAATTCGGCGGCTTACCGAGATACAGTACGAGCGCAACGACATGAATTTTATCCGCAACAAGTTTCGGGTAAGGGGCGACGTGCTGGAGATATTTCCGGCGGCAAGCACCTCCGACCGTGCGGTAAGGATAGAATTTTTCGGCGATGAGGTGGACAGGATATCCGAAATAGACGTAGTGACCGGCGAGGTTAAACGCAGATTTTCCCATATCTGCATTTTTCCCGCGTCGCATTACATCGTCGGCAAGGACAGGCTGGACGCCGCGCTTTCCGATATAGAGCGGGAAATGGAAGAAAGGGTAAAATTCTTTACCGATAATCATAAGCTGATAGAGGCGCAGCGGATAGAACAGCGCACCCGTTACGATATGGAGATGCTGCGTGAGATAGGCACCTGCAAGGGCGTTGAGAACTATTCCCGCGTGCTTGCGGGACGCGAGCCGGGCAGCAGCCCGATAACGCTTATGCACCATTTTCCAAAAGATTTTCTGCTGTTCGTGGACGAGAGCCACGTCACGCTTCCGCAGGTGAGAGGAATGTATGGCGGCGACAGGGCAAGAAAGCAGAATCTTGTGGATTACGGTTTTCGTCTGCCGTCGGCTTACGACAATCGGCCGATGAATTTTGACGAATTTTACGGAATGATAAATCAGGCGATATACGTTTCCGCGACGCCCGGACCGTTTGAAAAGGAACACGCGGTGCAGTACGCCGAGCAGGTGATAAGACCGACCGGTCTGCTTGACCCCGAGGTCGAGATAAAACCGGTAGAGGGGCAGATAGAGGATCTTTATTCCGAGATAAACGAGCGGGTGGCGAAAAACGAATGCGTGCTGATAACCACCCTCACAAAGAAGATGGCGGAGGATCTTACCGCGTATTACGAAAAGCTCGGCGTAAAGATACGGTATATGCACCATGACATAGATTCCATCGAGCGCATGGAGATAATACGCGATCTGCGCATGCACGTTTTTGACGTGCTGGTGGGGATAAACCTGTTAAGAGAGGGACTTGACCTGCCGGAGGTGTCGTTAGTGGCGATACTCGACGCGGACAAGGAGGGCTTTTTGAGAAGTGAAACCTCGTTGATACAGACGATAGGACGAGCGGCGAGAAACGCGTCCGGCAAGGTCATCATGTACGCAGATACCGTCACCGAGAGCATGGAAAACGCGGTGAACGAAACCAACCGCCGCCGCGGTATACAGATGAAGTACAACGAGGAACACGGTATCACGCCCAAAACTATAGTTAAGGATATCCGCGCGGTGCTGGAAATTTCCGGAGCAAAGGATAAGCACGGCGGCAAAAAGCGCAATATGACCAAGGCGGAGCGCGAGGCTTTGATAAAACAATATACCGAACAGATGAAAGCCGCGGCAAAGGTGCTGGACTTCGAGCATGCGGCGTTCCTGCGGGATAAGATAAAAGAGCTGGAGGACGGCAAACGCAAATGACCTGTACAAAAGAGAGGGAAAGATAATGGGTAATGAAAAGATAGTTATAAAAGGCGCGCGGGAGCATAATCTCAAAAACATAGATATCGAGCTGCCGAGGGACAAGCTGATAGTTATGACGGGGCTGTCCGGTTCGGGAAAATCCTCGCTCGCTTTCGATACGATATACGCGGACGGTCAGAGAAGATATATAGAAAGCCTGTCCAGCTATGCGAGAATGTTCCTCGGCCAAATGGAAAAGCCGGACGTGGACAGCATAGAGGGGCTTTCTCCCGCCATATCCATCGACCAGAAGACCACCTCGAAAAATCCGCGTTCCACCGTCGGAACGGTGACCGAGATATATGACTATCTGCGTTTGCTTTACGCGCGCGCCGGCACTCCTCATTGTCCGGTCTGCGGCAAGGAGATAAAGCAGCAGACGGTAGACCAGATAGTGGACAGGATAATGACTTTGCCGGAAAAGACGAAATTCATGGTGCTTGCTCCGGTGGCGAGGGGCAGAAAGGGCGAATATCAGCGGGAATTTGAGTCGCTGGCGAAAAAAGGCTTTGCCCGCGTCAGAGTGGACGGGATAATTTACGATCTGTCCGAAAAGATAAAGCTTGACAAAAACAAAAAGCATAATATCGAGGTGGTAGTCGACCGCCTTGTGATAAAGGAAGATATAAAATCCCGCCTTACCGACAGTATAGAAGTAGCGGGCGGCATATCCGACGGGCTTATAATAATCGACGTAGTGGACGGCGAGGAGATGATGTTCTCCCAGAATTACGCCTGCCCGGAGCACGGGATAAGCATGGAAGAGCTTGTGCCGAGAATGTTCTCGTTCAATAACCCGTTCGGCGCGTGTCCGACCTGTACCGGACTCGGCGTTTTCCGCAGGATAGACGTCGATCTTATCATACCGGACAAAAGTCTTTCGGTAAAGGAAAACGCGATAAAGGCGAACGGCTGGAAATACACCGACGGCACGATAGCGCAGATGTATTTTGACGCGCTGGCTAAGCATTACGGCTTTTCGCTGTCCGTGCCGGTAAGCAAGCTCGATAAGACCGCGCTGGACGTTTTATTGTACGGCACTAACGGCGAGAAGATAAAGGTATCCCGCAGCAAGGAGCAGGGCGGCGGCGTGTTCATGACCGAGTTTGAGGGAGTGGTAAACAACCTTGAACGGCGGTATAACGAAACCAC
>CANRII010000036.1 GCA_947630685.1 uncultured Ruminiclostridium sp.
TTTTAACACTAACGATGAAGAAGAAGATCTTCCCGAACCGCCCGAACCCGACGACAGCGGAGAGGACGACCTGTTCGGCGAGCAATGCGTGCTTTGCGGCGGCGTTACCGCTTTGATGAAGGCAGGCTTTGAGACGCTGGTAGAGGCAGGCTACGACCCGCAGAACGCTTACTTCGAGTGCATACATGAAATGAAGCTGATAGTTGACCTTATCTACAAGGGCGGCTACAAGATGATGAGATATTCTATCTCGGATACCGCCGAGTATGGCGATTATGAGATAGGCAAGAGGATCATCACCGACGAGACCAAGAAGGAAATGAAGAAGGTCCTCACCGAGATACAGGACGGCACATTTGCCCGCAACTGGATCACCGAGAACAAGATGGGACGTCCTCATTTCAACGCCACCAGACGTATCCAGGCAGAGCACCAGCTCGAGCAGGTAGGCACCGAGATAAGAAAGCTGTACTCCTGGAACGACGAGACCAAGTCCATGGACGAGCTGGCTGACGCTAAGTTTGAGAACAAATAAATAATTATCGTTTGTATTACAAACTCCGCCTTTCACGGGCGGAGTTTTTTTGTGATAAATTTGATAAAATTAACGTAAAAACCTCGGTAAAGATATTGCAAAAATCAACGGATTATGGTATACTAATCATATATATTGGGAAATTGTCGGTTTGAGCAGGAAAGGCCGGAAGTATGAACACGCTTATAAAGGAAATAACCGCCGTTTTACCGGATGGTGACGGATATAAAACCGAGCTTTGCGATATTTTTGTGACGGGGGATACTATAGCAAAGATAGCAAAGCCATCAAACGCGCCCGAAAAATATAACGCGGACAAGGTGATAGACGGCGGCGGAAAGCTCGCGATGCCGGGGCTTATAAACGCGCACACTCACAGTTATATGTCGTTGTTCCGCAACAGTGCGGACGATCTGATGTTCCACGACTGGCTGTTCGGTCGGATAATGCCGATGGAGGATAAGCTGGTATGGAACGATCTTTATTGGGGTACGCAGCTTGCCTGTCTTGAGATGATAAAGACCGGAACTACCGCGTTTTTGGATATGAATATCTGCCGTGACGCGGTCACTAAAGCGATAAGCGAGAGCGGGCTGAAAGCAGTCATAACGCGCGGTTTAGTCGGAAACGGTAAAAACGATCCCGGCGGGCTAGAGCGAATAGAGGACACGCTGTACGATCTGCGCACCTACGGGGAAAACCGCAGGTTAGCGTTTGCGATGGGGCCGCACGCGATATACACCACCGACAGGGAATATTTAGAGCTTGTCATGGATAAGGCGGCGGAGCACGGCCTTTGGATAAACGTACATTTAAGCGAGTCGGTAAAGGAGATAGAGGACTGTTATAAGGAACACGGCTGTTCTCCGGTGGAATATCTTGACGGCATGGGCATGTTCGATTTTCATACGGTGGCGGCGCATTGTGTTCAGCTAAGCGATAACGATATAAATATTCTGGCGAAAAAGAACGTATACGCCGCAAGCTGTCCGATAAGCAACGCGAAGCTGGGCAACGGGTTCGCACGGATACCGGATATGCTGAATGCCGGAGTAAAAACGGCGCTCGGCACAGACAGCGCGGCAAGCAACAATACGCTTAATATGTTCAGCGATATGACGTTCATGGCGCTTTGCCATAAGGGCAATACCCGCACCGCGGACGCCGTTACCGCAAGACAGATACTTAAAATGGCGACCGAGACCGGAGCGGAGGCTTTGGGACTAACAAATACCGGCGCGCTTAAAGAGGGCATGAGGGCGGATATAGCGATACTTGATATGAACGTTCCGTCTTTCCAGCCGATAAACGACCCGATAGCGGCGCTGTGCTATTCCGCGAACGGCAGCGAGGTGGAAAGTCTTATGATAGACGGCGAGCTGCTTATGGAAAACCGTATTATCCCTCACATGGACGAGGAAAAAATATATTACGAATGCAACAAGGCGATGGAACGCATCGACGGCTGACGGCGAAAGGAATCTGATATGAGCGAGATAAGAGATCCCGGACTGTATAAAAGCGGCGAGGTCAAGATAGCATGGGCAATGTCAAATATGCCGCTGCTGTCCGGAATTGAAAAGGAATTTGAAAAGGAAAAGCCGTTTAAGGGGCTTAAAATAGCGCTGTCGGTGCATCTTGAGGCAAAGACCGCTTACCTTTGCAGGGTTTTAGCGGCGGGCGGCGCGGAAATGTACGTCACCGGAAGCAACCCGCTTTCCACTCAGGACGACGTTGCGGCGGCGCTGCTGTTCGGCGGGATAAACATTTTCGCCTGCCACGGAGCTACTGAAAAGGAATACCGCCGTCACCTCTGCGCGGTTATAGAGGCGGGGCCGGATATAATAATAGACGACGGCGGCGATCTGGTAAATCTTATACATAATGAATATCCTAATTTGCTGTCGGGAGTGATAGGCGGCTGTGAGGAGACCACTACCGGCATAATGCGGCTGAGAGCTATGGAAAAGTCAGGCGCGCTGAAATTCCCGATGATGCTTGTGAACGACGCGGACTGCAAGCATCTGTTCGACAACAGGTACGGTACCGGTCAGTCGGTATGGGACGGGATAAATAGAACGACTAACCTTATCGTCGCGGGGAAAAACGTCGTTGTCGCGGGCTACGGCTGGTGCGGAAAGGGCGTTGCGATGCGCGCAAAAGGCATGGGCGCGTCGGTGATAGTCACCGAGATAGATCCGATAAAGGCTATGGAAGCGGTGATGGACGGCTTTAAGGTAATGCAGATGAACGAGGCGGCAAAGCTCGGCGATATATTCGTGACGGTTACAGGCTGCTGTGACGTTATAGGCGAGCAGGCGTTTTTGAATATGAAAGACGGCGCGGTGTTGTGCAACGCGGGGCATTTCGACGTTGAGGTCAATATGGCGAAGCTGCGTCAGATCTGCGTGCAAAGCGGAGAGGCAAGGAACAACATCACATATTATAAGCTGAAAAACGGCAGGAAGATAAACGTCATAGCCGAGGGCAGGCTGGTAAATCTCGCGGCGGGCGACGGACACCCCGCGGAGATAATGGACATGAGCTTTGCGATACAGGCGCTGTCGGCAAAATACCTTGTACAGCACAAAGCCGAGCTTCATTCCGGCGGTAAAAAGCTGATAAACGTCCCCAAAGAGATAGACCGCGAGGTCGCATTCCGAAAGCTCGGATACTGGGGGATAACGATAGATAAACTGACTGCTCAGCAGGAGGAATATCTTAACGGCAGAGAGAATCAATAATCTCACGAAAGGAGAAGTGCTTTCGGGCACGATCGCAAGTATGAAGAAAAAGCATAAGCTGTCCGGTAAAATATTCCGGTGGATGTGTGTGGTAGTAGGCGGTTCACTACTGCTGGTAAGCGCGCTGAATATATTTATCAGCTATACCTTCCTTAACAGCGCATTGGAAAACGAGATGGCGGAGGTAGACGCCACCGCGGCAAACATCATCTCAAACCAGCTTTCCAGCGTGGTGGAAATGGTAAACCAGATAGCCTCCGATTCCAATATACAGGATATAGACGACAGCTCCGCGGTACGCTCAAAGATAATCGTGGCGATGAAGACCTACGACATTTATCCGGCATTGTACGCGGTGAATATGTCCGCTGAGTGTATAAACGATCCCGACAAGGATTTCAGCGAGAACGAGTATTACCAAAACACCTCCAAGACCGGTGAGATATCGATAAGCCCGGTATATTATTCCGATGAATTTCAAAAGACGGTCATAGAGATATATACCCCGATAATCACCAACGACCTGCATAAGATAAGAGTCGGCGTATTCTGCGCGGTGGTGGATATCAAGGTGTTCTCCGACGTGGTAGGACAGATAACCATCGGTGAAAGCGGCTACGCAATGGTGCTTGACAGTCACGGCACGGTGATAGGTCACCCGAATCCCGACGTTATAGACCAGAGGATAAATTATATCACGATGGCGCAGTCGAACTATGCGTTCTCAAGTATAGCCGAGGTGCTGAAAAACGCGATAAGCGGCAATGACCAGCAGGCTGAAAGCGGCGAGCAGGATACCGAAGCGGGTATAGAAGCACGCTCCGGATTCGGTCAGGCGGTATTGGACGGAGTAAACAAATTCTTATACTACACGCCTATCGAGGATACCGACGGCTGGAGCTGTGTGCTGGTAGCTACTCCGTCGGAGCATACCGGAAAGATATACCTTTCTGTTATCATCAGCGCGACGGTGGCGATAATCTGCTTCGTAATCTCTATAATAGTCATACTCGGCATAATCAAGCGCATGATACTGCCGGTCACCAAGTGCTCCGAAAGATTGATACAATTATCGGAGGGCAACCTGCACCAGGAGCCGTTTAACACCGAGGGAATGGACAACGAGATAGGAGAGCTCGGCAACAGCACCAACCTTATTTCCGAGCGGCTCAATGCGATAATCGGCGATATCGATAAGCTGCTGACCGCGTTCGGCGAGGGCGATCTTTCGTTCCGTCCGGCGGATGTATATCTCGGCGACTTCTCACCGCTGCGGGATTCCTACGCGAGAATACAGCTTTCGCTCAATACCGCTATGGACAATATAAAGAGAGCGGGACGCGAGGTCTCCGCAGGTTCGGAACAGGTATCCGACGCGGCGGGGAACATGTCCTACGGCGCGGCTAAACAGGCGGCGTCGGTACAGCAGCTTTCCGCTTCGATAACCGAGATAGCCGACAAGGTAAACAAGAACGCCGAACGTGCTAACAACGCGGCGGACAGCTCCGGCAGGGCGAAGATGCTGGTCGCTTCCGGCAACGAGCAGATGCACCTGCTGCTTGAGGCGATGAATCAGATACAGGAGTCCTCCTCGCGTATCGCAAGCATAACCAGAACGATAGAGGATATCTCGTTCCAGACTAACATATTAGCGCTCAATGCCGCAGTAGAGGCGGCGAGAGCGGGAGAGGCCGGAAAGGGCTTTGCGGTAGTAGCAGACGAGGTAAGACTGCTCGCAAGCAAGGTCGCGGGAGCGGCAAGCGATACCACCGAGCTTATCGGCAATTCGATAAAATCCGTGGAAAACGGCACAGGACTTGCGGTAAAGACCTCTCATACTCTTGAAAATATCGTAAAGGCTACCGAGAATATCACAAAGCTTGTTACCGATATATCCGACGCGTCCAACGAGCAGGCGGAATCGCTGCGGCAGATAACCGCCGGAGTGGATCAGATATCCTCGGTCGTACAGACAAACACCGCTGTCGGAGAGGAATGTGCGGCGTCCGCGCAGCAGCTTTCTTCTCAGGCGGTAATACTGGAAAAGATGGTCGGCATGTTCAAGCTGGACAGAGAGCTGCTTGATCGTCAGAACGGCGGTTCTTCCTATAAGGAGAATATACCGTTTGAACAGCCCGACGAAACGGTTGATGAAGCTGTAGACAAGACCGCAGACGAAAGCATCGAAGCTGTAGATGAGAACGCGGCCGCTCCTTTAGCTGACGAGTCCGCTCCTGTTGATGTATCGGAGACTGCTGTAGAGCCTATTTCAGAGCCTGTAGAGCAGGAACCGGAGGAGCCTGTTCCTACAGATGATTTTGGTGTGCCGATACCGTCGGTCGAGGATTTCCCGGAGAGCGCGCCTGTCGCAGAGCAGCCAACGCAGGAGATCACCGAGAGCGCGCCTGTCGCAGAGCAGCCCGCACAGGAGCTCACGGAGAGCGTTCCTACAGTAGAACAGTCCGCGCAGGATATCACCGAGAGCGTGCCTGTCGCAGAGCAGCCCGCACAGGAGCTCACCGAGAGCGTTCCTACAGTAGAACAGTCCGCGCAGGATATCACCGAGAGCGTTCCCGTCGCAGAGCAGCCCGCGCAGGAGATCACCGAGAGCGTGCCTGTCGCAGAGCAGCCCGTGCATACAAAACAGCCGGAACAGCCGGGGATACCGACGGCGGAGGATTTTGCCGAGGCGGCGGTAGTAAGAGAAAAAACCGCTCCGATAGAGAAACCCGCTCAGGTAGAGCAGCCTGCTCCGATAGAACGACCCGCTCCGATAGAGCCTGTTAAGCAAAAAGAGCAGGAGCCGAAAGAAAAGCCGGGAGCGTTCAACGAGGGATTCGGCTGGGAAAGCAGCTATTTCGGCGCGGCGGACGATATAAAGGATTTTAAGGAAGACCCCGACGATAAATATTGATAAAAAATGATATATTGCCCGATTTTTAAGCAGTTTATTGCTGGGTCGGGCAATATTTTCGGTCAGCGTTCTAAAAACGGAGGAAATATGAAATTCAAAAAGCTGGATATATATACAAAAAGCGACGCGGTGCAGGTGCTTATAATGCGGCTGTCGGAGCTGGGCATAACCGGATTTGAGATATACGACAAGGCGGATTTCGAGGAATTTGCCAAAGGCGGGGAATATCATTGGGATTATATCAGCGACAGCCTTTGCAAGGAAATGGAGAATATCAAAACTCATATCACCTGTTATGTCCAGCATAATGAGCAGGGAATGGAAATGCTGAACGCCGTATCCGGCGTGCTGGCTCAGTTAAGGGAGAACGACGGCGAGTTTTACGGAAATTTGGAGCTGGTAATCGACGAGGTAAACGAGGAGGACTGGGCTAACAACTGGAAGCAGTATTATAAGCCGTTTACGGTTGGAGAAAGACTGTTGATAAAGCCTAGCTGGGAGAACATCGAGGACGCTTGCGGCAGAAAGGTGCTGGAGATAGACCCCGCGTCCTCTTTCGGCACGGGACAGCACCATACTACAAGGCTTGTATTGGAGCTGCTGGACAGGCTTATACACGGCGGAGAGCGCGTATTGGATCTCGGCACGGGCAGCGGGATACTTGCGACGGCGGCATTGCTGCTCGGCGCTAAGGAGGTCACGGCGACCGATGTTTTCTTAAACAGCGTAAAGACCGCGCAGGAAAACGCCGGAAAAAACGGCTTCGGCTCGGACAGGGTGAGAGTATTTTGCGGCAACGTCGCGGACGACGAGGAGCTGCGCAATAAAATAGGTAACGGATACGACGTTATAACCGCGAATATCGTTGCGGACGTTATAATAAGCATGTCGCCTTACTTTGCGGGATTTTTGAAATCGGACGGCGTGCTGATAGTTTCCGGAATAATCACCGAGCGGCTGGAAGAAACTCTTGCGGCGCTTAGTGAAAACGGCTTTGAAGTGACCGAGCGGCAGGAAAAAGAGGACTGGAACGCGCTTACCCTGCACAAAACTAAGTAACCTGTTCTTCATTTTCGCCATATAATAAAAGAAAGAGTATGGCGAAAGGAGAATATATATGCTCGGTTGGATAAGCTTTTTTATACCTATTTTTCTTGTTATCTGCGGGATCGTCGCCGTATTTAATACGGTGAGGGAGTTTTTCCTGCCGCCCGCTCCTGCGACATATATAAAGGCGGCGGACTGCGACGGTCTGGAATATCGGGTGCGCAGAGCGCTTTTAAGCGGCAGGGGCGACGTTGTGGTCATAATTCCCGCCGGCATGGTAAAAAACAGAGAATTTATATTTATATGCAAAGCGCTTATGCGGGACGAACCGCGGGTGCGGCTTTTGGAATATCAAAGGAAAGGACAATGATTTTTTGGAAAAATTTGAAAAACAGGACATATCTGCGGAGCTGTCCGGTTCGGTAGAAGGCGTAATATTCAAAAATCCGGAAAACGGCTACATTGTCCTGGAGCTGGGCAGCAGCGAGGGGCTTGTCACCGTCGTGGGAGTATTGGGCGATATCTGCGAGGGAGAACGGCTGGAGCTGCGCGGAGGCTGGATAAACAGCGCGCGCTACGGCAGGCAGTTCAAGGCGGTGCTGTGCGAACGCTCCATGCCGTCTACACCGGAGGAGATAACCGCTTATCTGGGCTCCGGCGTGATAAAAGGGCTCGGCCCGTCGCTTGCAAAGAGGATAGTAAAACAGTTCGGCGAGGAAACGCTGGATATAATAGACAACGACTGTATGCGTCTTACCGACGTTAAAGGCATAAGCGCGGACAAAGCGCTGTATATCGGCAATGAATACCGCAAGATAACCGGAGTAAACGAGGTTATAAAATTTCTCGGCAATTACGACCTCGGCCCTGCTCACGCGGTCAGTATATGGGCAAAATACGAGTACGACAGCATAGACAGCATAAAAAGAAACCCCTACATACTTTGCGAAAAGGGTATAGAGATAAACTTTTTTCAGATAGACAGGATAGCGGCGGATCTGGGATTTGACGCGGAAAACGTAAACCGCGTCCGCGCGGGGATAATATATACTCTAAGGGAAAACGCGTTTGCAGGGCATACCTGTCTTCCCAGGGATAAGCTGCAAATGTCGGTCTGCGATAACCTCGGAGTGGAGCGAAAAAAGTTCAATTCCTGCCTGAAAGACTGCCTGGACCATGAAGAAATTGTCAGCGTAGAGATAGCGGGCAAGGAGTTTATTTATCTGCCGGAATATCATCAGGCGGAGGACTATATCACCAAAAAGCTCGCGTTCATGCTGAAAACCTCCGCGCAGTATGAGAAGGATTATTCCAAAGAGATACACGGCGTGGAATTTTCCGAGAATATAAAGTATGAGCAGCTTCAGCGCGCCGCGATAAGCGCATGTCTTACCGGCAGCGTGTTTATCCTTACCGGAGGCCCCGGAACAGGTAAGACCACCACGCTCAACGGCGTGATACAGATACTTAAAGGCATGGGAAAGCGCATATTGCTGTGTGCGCCGACCGGACGCGCCGCTAAGCGCATGACCGACCTTACCGGAGAGCCGGCGCGCACGATACACCGCTTGCTCGAGGTGGATTTTACCGCGGCGGGCGAGCTTAAATTCAAGCGCAACGAAAATAATCCCCTGCCGGCGGACGTTGTGATAGCGGACGAGATGTCGATGGTGGACGTGCTGCTGATGGAAAGCCTTGTGAGGGCGATAAAGCCGGAATCAAAATTTATCATGGTAGGCGACAGCAACCAGCTCCCCTCGGTGGGGGCGGGCAACGTGCTGAGAGATCTTATAAATTCCCACCGGATACCCACCGTAGAGCTTACCGAGATATTCCGTCAGGCGGCGAGCAGCCTGATAGTAACTAACGCCCATCGGATAGTAAGGGGCGAATATCCCGACCTAAACGACCGTACCAACGACTTTTTCTTTATGAAATGCCAGGACGAGGGGAAGATAGCAAGGCTGGTAGTGCAGCTTGCGCAAACGCGGCTGCCGACGACTTACGGCTACTCCCCGATAGACGATATACAGGTGCTTTGCCCCACAAAAATGGGTCCGGCGGGCACGGCGGAGCTGAACAGGCAGTTACAATCTGCGCTGAACCCGCCGTCACGAAATAAGCCGGAGCTTAAAAATTTCGATACGGTGTTCCGCGTCGGGGATAAGGTCATGCAGGTGAAGAACGACTACGACGTGCTTTGGAGGCGCGCCGGCGAAAAAGGCTCGGGTATCTTTAACGGGGATATCGGCGTTATCCGCGAGGTGGACAGGTTTTCCCAGAACATCACGGTGGATTTTGAGGGCAGAGTGGCGATATACACCACGGAAATGCTGCGGAAGTTAGAGCACGCCTACGCCGTCACGATACATAAAAGCCAGGGCAGCGAGTACGAGGCGGTGATAATCCCGATAACGGGCTTTACAAAAAATCTGCTGTACAGAAATCTTTTGTATACCGGTGTTACCAGAGCGAAAAAGCTGCTTATCCTCATCGGCGCGGAGGAGCATATACAACAAATGGTGGACAACGATAAAAAGGTATTGCGTTATTCCCTCATGCGGCCGCTGCTGGAAATAGAAATGCGAAAAGCCGAAAAACAACAAAACGAATAGGCATCGTCGTGAGGCGGCTCGGGCTTGATTCCCGCATGCCTAAGTAAAAATTTCATAAACTACCGCAAATTAACGGATAAAATTTGCGGTAGTTTTTTTTATTTTTTAAGAAAATAATAAATGCAAGGCGGCGGGAAAGCTGAGATATGAAGATAACTAAAATACCCGAAATATTTTATTATAAATGTGAAGTGAAAAGGCTAAATGAAAGAATGGGGTATTTCTTGAAAAAAGTGGAAGCATGATTGGAAAACTTTGTGTGATTTGCTACAAAAAATCGCACAAATTAGGAATATTTTGTGTGTAATTTGTATATTGCTTTTTTCGCCGTTTTAAGATATACTAGAGTTAGCGTAGAATAGTCCGGTTGTCCGGAAAAACACGTTAACCAAATTTATGGAGGTAATTGAACATGAAGAAGTTTACTAAGGCTATCAGCGCTATAGCTGTAGCCTCGGCTCTTGCGGCAACTGTATGTGTTGCAGCAAGCGCAGAAAAAGCAGGTATTACTTTCCAGATGGCCGGAAACTATGTATTCCGTGACACCATCGCTCAGGAAAAGGTAATCGTTTACGATGCAGGTTATCTTGAGGATAGCGGCGAAGTTGGTCAGTATCCCGATGTTGAAGATGACATCTATGATCTGGAAGGCTCTTTCACCGACGCAGAGATCACCGGTGACGGCACCTATACTGTAAGCGTTCAGCACGCTACCGCTAACATGTCCGGCGACTCCAGCATCGGTTATAACATGATCAAGCTGGGAACTAACATCAATACTGCTGACTATCCCGACCTCAAGGTTACTATCAACAAGGTAACTATCGCAGGTCAGGAGCTCACTCCTACCACTACCGTATTCAGCGCAGCTGATGAGACTCTCCAGTGCGAGAAGCAGTCCGGTAAGTTTGATACCACTGATCTCGGATTCACTGATACCGACCTCGTTATAAGCCTTATCAACACTTACGGCGATTCTGTTGTTGACGCTTCTCTTATCGACGCTGACGGCAACATCACCGTTGAGTTCACCGTTGAGGGTATGGGCGCAGCAGCAGCTGAAGATCCCGCAGAGTCTGAGACTCCCGCAGAGTCCGAAGCTCCTACTACCGGCGACACCAGCAAGCCCAGCACCAACACCGGCGCTGAGGGCATCGCTCTCGCAGCAGGTGTAGCAGTTCTGGCTACCGGCGCAGCGATCGTTGCTAAGAAAAGAAAGTAATTAATAGGTATTAATTTACCGAAATAAAACACACCGGTTTCCCTGTTTTCAAAAAATGGATTTGAGAACGGGGGAATTGGTGTGTCTTTTTTGTGCAATTTTACCTATTTTTGCACACAAAAAAGTCATAATTTGTGTGAATATTGTATATTGAATTTTACCTATAATTCCGTTATACTTAATCTAAGGTTATAAAATCTGTTGGATTTTATACAAAACGCAGAAATTTGGAGGTAAAATTCAATGAAAAAGATTACAAAAGTAATCAGCGCGGCTGTTGTAGCCGCAGCACTTACCGCCACCATGGCGGCAGGCGCAAGCGCAGAAAAAGCGGGACTGACTTTCCAGATGGCAGGAAACTATATCTTCCGCGACAGTATCGCACAGGGTAGTGTTGTAGCTCCTGATAAAACTTATTTTGGGGATACCGGAGAAGTCGGAGATTATCCCGATGTTGATGAATCTGCTTACAATATTGACGGCACAATAACCGACGCAGAGATCACCGGCGACGGCACTTACACCGTAAGCGTTCAGCATCCTACGGTTAATTTAGCCGGAGAGTCCAGCATCGGCTATAACATGATCAAGCTGGGAACCGATATAGATACATCAAAATATCCCGATTTCAAGATTACTATCAACAAAGTAACTATCGCAGGTCAGGAGCTCACTCCTACCACTACTGTATTCAGCGCAGCTGACGGTAATCTTCAGTGTGAGAAGCAGAACGGCAGGTATGATTCAGAGGTTATGGAATTTACCGATAATGACCTTGTGATCAGTCTTATCAACATTTACGGTGAATCCATTGTTGACGCTTCTCTTATCGACGCTGACGGCAACATCTCCGTTGAGTTCACAGTTGAGGGTATGGGCGCAGCAGCAGCTGAAGATCCCGCAGAGTCCGAGACTCCCGCAGAGTCTGAGACTCCCGCAGAGTCCGAAGCTCCTACCACCGGCGACACCAGCAAGCCCAGCACCGACACCGGCGCTGAGGGCATCGCTCTCGCAGCAGGCGTAGCAGTTCTGGCTACCGGCGCGGCTATCGTTGCTAAGAAGAGAAAGTAAGATAAACTTGCTTTTATGGATCGATAATGTTATATCTCCCGTGTTCGTATGAACACGGGAGGTTTTTATATGAAAAAGTCAAAGTAAGCGTCGGTTTATAAAATTTGTCTTGATTTATTCTGTATACCGTGGTACAATAGAATTAACAACTTTAGCGGGAGGGAATAAGCGTGGAGTTGTGCCGAAAATGTCTTACCGAGCAGCTGAGCGAACAGGCTTATCGCACGGTAAGCGAATATATCTCGCTTATACCCTCGGAAAAAAAAGACCGATGATATCACCTACCGCGAAAGATTAAAGCAATGTCAAAGCTGCGACGAGCTTATAAACGGCATGTGCAGAAAATGCGGCTGCTTTGCGGAAATACGCACCGCATACGCTGTCCGGCATTGTCCGCACGAGCAGCGGCGGTGGTAGGTAAAGAAAGGAATTTATTATGGCTAATCTGGAAAAACTCAGGCGCAATTACGGCGAGGTGCTTTGGACGGGCAAAAAGTGCATATGCGGGCTGCCGATATCCTTTACCCGTTATATCCTGACCGAGACCTCGCTTTACACCAAGGTCGGCTTACTCAATATAAAAGAGGACGAGATAGACCTGTACAAGGTAATGGACAAAAATATGAGATTCTCCCTTGGTCAGCGCATAGTGGGAGTGGGTACTATCGTTATCTCCGCCCGCGACCGCGATACGCCGGAAAAGCTGCTGCAATCCATCAGAAAGCCCCGCGAGGTAAAGAGGATACTCGACCAGGCGGTAAAGGCGCAGTACGACAAATACAGAGTGCGCGGCAGAGATATGGTCGGCGCGGTATTAGGCGGCGGCGCTGATATGGATATGGACATGGACAACGACGGTATACCGGACGATATGGAATAATGCTTAAAGATTTTTTTCGTATGGCGATAAACCCAAAAAACTGGGGAGAATTGTACAAAAAATACCGTGAGATAATATCTTATGTGTTCTTCGGGGCGCTTACCACCTTGGTTTCTATCGTCACTTATTTTATTATAAGAACGGTGTTCCCGAACGAGGAAAGCGCGCCTTGGATACTGAAATGGACCTATCGGCTGACCTTTACCGACGGGGATTCCTCCACGGTGCTGCCGAACATTATAAGCTGGATAGTGTCGGTGACATTCGCATATATCACTAACCGTATCTGGGTATTCAAAAGCAAGGTCACCGGCGCGGGGAAAATACTGATGCAGGCGCTGTCGTTTTACGGCGCAAGGCTGTTCACGCTGTTTGTAGACCTTATTATAATGTACCTGCTGGTGAATCTTCCCGCGATAGATAACGGCATATATGAGCTGTGCGTAAAAGTATTTTCAAATATTGTGGTATTGGTGCTGAACTATGTGTTCAGCAAGCTGTTCATTTTCAAAAAGAAAGACAGTTGAGTTAAGGGGGTGCGGGTATGCCGGACAATTCCGACAATATACAGGAAAAGCTGGAAAAGCTAAGGCAGGATCCTAAAAAGCCGAAAAATCCTATTATCTATATCGCGGTAGCGGTCTGCGCGGTGATAGTCCTTGCGGGGATATCGCTGGCGGTGGTTTTGACGGCACAGAGCGGTCAGACGGACGGCGGCGGTCAAAGCATACTTACGTCTTATGATGAGGATATAGCGTTGTTATACGAAGATGTGACCGTTTATTATTTAGAAAACGGCGAGGAAAAGTCCGAGATAAAGCACCTGCCCTCCACCACGCAGGATATTTTCAATGCCTGGGCAGAGCTCAACAAGATAGACGAAAAGGCAGGGGAGAAGGTGGAGCTGCTTTCCGCCTCCGTCAGTGATAACGGCTGGGAGGAAACGACCGACAGCACGGCGGTTTATCACACCGGCACGGAGCTTACGCTGACTCTTATAATTTCCGACAGTATGTTAAAATGCGACGACAGCGACGCGCTGAAAGAAACATTGAAAAAGACCATGTCCGAAAGCGGCGGCATCACCTATAATAAGGTGAGTCTGCTGTTTAGCGGAACGGTAAAACAATAAAAAACAACTTCCGATGCGATCTGTCGGAAGTCGTTTTTGTTTATTAAGGTCGCGGTTTTATCGGCAAGCTGCTTATTAAAGTCGAATTATTCCGGCCTTATTATCGCGGCGATATCGTTCATGCTGTCTATTTTCATAAGATAATCGACCTTTTTGGTTTCGCCGTTTTGTTCCGAAACGCCTATCTGCTCCATAGAGGTGCAGTAGCCCGCGCTGTCCAGCGTATAGATGACGGTAAATTCTTTCAGCGTGCTGTCTGCGCCGAGCTGAGCGGAGAGCATGTCGCTGAGCTCTTCGGGACGGTAGACGTGCGTTATCACGGTATCGCTGCCGTTTTGCGTTACGCTGCCGCTTTCTATACTTTCCGGCTTAATGAATATCATACCGGCGTCGGTCATGGAAAACCTGGCTATTCGGTTATAGGTGCGGTAATTCGGTTCACCCTCCTTTATTGTGAGCCATTCGCCGTTTTCATCGGTGTAGCTGTAATCGTAGCCGTCGTGAAATTCCCGGTATACCGTCTTGCCGTCGGTGCCGTAATAGCTGTATTGCAGCCTGTCCACATCGTTATATAAGAACGTCAGCTCCTGAGTGACTAGATCGTTTTCCACGTCGGTTATTGTAAGATGCGCCGCATAAAGCCCGGTGTAAAGCTCTCTGGCTTTCATTATTCGATCGTACCCGTCTATATTTGAATAATCAGCCGAGCAGCCGCATAAAAACACCGACATAGCAAATACCAACGCCGTTAGCTTTTTTATCATTTTTATTATCATGCTTGCAAAGCAAGCCTCTCCTTTCAAGCTTTGTTCGTTTTTGCGAAGCAAAATTGCTGACCGTACTCAGCAAAGCGCAATCAGACTAAAAAATACTTAAACCCGCCGGAAGAGCGGCGGGTTTAGCTTAATCTACACTCAAATTTGATTATTCGGTAAATCCGCTTTCTACCAGCTTTACCAAACCGTCAACAGCCAACTGCTCGTCGGTGCCGTCTGCGATAATACGGATAGGAGTACCGCCTACGATGCCGAGAGAAAGAATACCTAAAAGGCTCTTTGCGTTGACTCTGCGTTCCTCTTTTTCAACCCAGATCGATGATTTGTATTCGTTGGCTTTCTGGATGAAGAAAGTTGCAGGTCTTGCGTGTAAACCGACTTGGTTCTTAACGCTCACTTCTTTGACAAACATGAATAACTACCTCCATCGTTTTACTGTTTTCTTTCCTTTTGTCGGGCTGTATGTCTGCCCTGCACTTATTAGTATAGCCATAAAGTATCTGTTCGTCAACAGGGATTTTCGCTTTTGTCAATTTTTCTGCAATTATTCTTCACATTCGCTCAATAGCGATTGCCGTTTATTCATTTTTTTGTAAGAAATGCACAAAAAATCCTTATGGTGAATATTGAACATATACAGAAGTTTTCCACCGATATGTATACTTAAGTATCGGTGATGTCCTCGGTCACAACGTAAATTTCGCTCTCCTGTATTATTTTACCCGGAAAATCGGTGTATATTATATTAAAATTCAGCTTATGCGCCGAAAGGATATCGCACAGCGGGAGAAAACTCTCTATTGCCTCCTGAGCGTCCGCCTTTAAGAATATACGCTGTTTTCCCGTCTTAAGCGGCAGAATGTTATGGAGATATTCGGCATTTTTCACAAATATTTTCTTTTCCTTTGAAGAAAGCAGCTTATTTTTGGATAACATTGTCAGCGCTTCAAAAATATCCTCCGGCAGACCCGGCTCGGCGGCTTTTACCGTAAGATATTTCGCATACGGCGAGCCGTCGTTTCTTCTTGCGGCGAGCAGCTCCGGGCGCTTTTTCAGCGTGACGGCGGTCTGCATGGTTTTCTGCCATTCCTCTACTGACTTATGGTCGCCGGAAAGCAGCACCTGCGGCACCGAACGTCCCCTCCATATCTCCGGGCGGGTGTATTGAGGATACTCCAGCAGCCGCTGATAATGACTTTCCAGCGAATACGCGTCGGAATTGGGAAGTACCCCCGGCTGTAATCTTGCGACCGCGTCGGCAAGTATCAACGCCGGAAGCTCCCCGCCGGTCACCACGTAATCCCCGACGGAGATCTCTTCCGCGTCAAGCTCCTCTATCACGCGGCAGTCCACGCCCTCATAATGTCCGCACAGGATTATAAAGCCGTCAAGACAGGCGAGCTCCTTTACTTTTTGCTGAGTAAGCGGCTTGCCCTGCGGCGACATATATATTACACGGCGGTCGGAGCCTGCCTGCGCCTTTATAGCGCTTATACAGTCGTATATCGGCTGCGCCTGCATCACCATTCCGGTGCCGCCGCCGTAAGGCTTGTCGTCGACGCGGTTGTGCTTGTTATCTGCATAATCGCGTATATCGTGACAGAACAGCTCTATATATCCGCCGCGGCGTGCGCGTCCGATTATACTTTCGGATAAGAAGGCCTCGCACATCTGAGGGAACAATGTTGCGATATCTATTCGTATCATTTGGTATCTCTGTCGTCGAACAAGCCTTTCAGCGGCCGGATAGTTATTACCCCGCCGTCTATATCCCTGCTGATAAGCACCTCCGGTATCGCGGGGAACATAAGCTGTTTGCCCTCCGGAGTTTTTATGGAATATACGTCGGCGGCGCCGTTTTGGTAGATATCGTCCACTACGCCGTAGACTTTATCGCTGTCGGCGTCCCTTACCTCCAGACCTATAAGGTCCTGCAGGAAATACACGCCTTTTTCCAGCTTGACGTCGTCGCGATTTATATACAGCAGCTTTCCTACCAGCGGAGTTACCTCCTCGCGGGAATCTACACCCTCCAGCTTTAATACCGCAAGATTCCCGTGCGGACGGGAGCTTATCAGCTTTATCTCCTTTTTCTCACCGCCTAGGAACAATCGCTTCAGCTTACGGAAAAATTCCGCGTCGTCGCAGTAATACTGCACCCTGACCTCGCCTTTGAGCCCCTGCGCCGCTACTATTTTCGCTGTTTCAAGATATTGTTTTTTCATACTATCCCCGCTTTTTCAGTATGCCGAATATTTCGTCCGGACGGCTTATTATGTATTTTGCGCCGTTTTCCACCAGCTCCTCCCGCTTGCGAAAGCCCCAAAGCACTCCGCAGGGGGTAAATCCGGCGTTTATTGCCGTTTGCATATCGGTCTTGGTATCTCCGAGATAAAGCACCTCGGCGGGGGATACCTTAAGCCGCTCAGCTACCTGCAAAGCGCCGTCGGGAGCGGGCTTTGGCTGTATGGTTTCATCCAATCCTCTTATGCACTCGAAGCGCCCCTTGCCGAAATAATGCTCCACTACTTTTACCGCTATCTCGTGAGCCTTGTTGGTTATCACGCCGAACGGCAGACCCATTTCCTGCAGCTTTTCCAGCATTTGGGGTATCCCGTCATAGGGAGCGGTCTTGTCCTCGCTGTGCGCGTCGTACCGCTCAATAAACATTTTCAGCGCCACAGCGTGAAGCGCCTGCTTGTCGGCGGGCAAACAGCGCTGTATCAGCTTCGGTATGCCGTTTCCCACAAAATATTTATAGCTTTCTATATCGTGAGTGGGAAGACCCAACTCCTCCAGCACATTATTTGCGCTGTCCGCAAGGTCGTCTATAGTATTCAGTAAAGTACCGTCCAGATCAAAAATTACGGCTGAAAAATTTTTCTCCATATCTTCTCTTTTCTCTGTTTTTCTTTTGAAAATTTTTGACGGGGAACATTCCCCGTCAAAACGGAATTATTATTTTTATTCTGCAAGATCGGCGTACACAAGTCCCATGCCGACCGTACTCATATAGCATCTGCCGTATACGTTGAAATCGCCGTACACGAAATTGCCGTTGCCGGGGCCGCCGTACTGGTGCTGCGCGTCGTTTATCCTTTCCCAGGTCTTGCCCTCGTCCTCGGACCAGTAAAGTCCCAGCTCGTCGTCGGAATTAGGCTTGCCCCAGATAAATATCGTTGCAGGGTCGCCGTCGTTTTTGCCCCTGCCCAGACCTACGACAAGGCAGGCCGCGACGTTCTCGACTCTGGTAAAGGTCTTGCCGTGATCCTCGGAAACCTGAAGTCCCATCGCCGCAAAGTATACCTTGCCCTCCTTGCCGGGTTCTACTATCGGCTTTGCAAGGGTGAATATGCTGAGGTCGTTATTCATGGTAAAGGTCTTGCCGCCGTCCTCGCTGTAATAGAACATTCCGGCGCTCGACGCGTATACATAATCGGGATTGACCGGGTCGCACGCCACCTTTTTAACGGAGAACGCGCCCTCGCTGGTGTTCCAGGTCTTGCCGCGGTCGGAAGTATAGTACAGACCTATACCGTTGTCCGGCGCCCAGTATATCACCGAGCCGTCCGGAGATAACGCCACGCTGCCGCCGTGGGAGACCGTGCTGTCCTCTACCGGCGAGGTCTTGATATTTACCCAGGTCTTGCCCGCGTCCTCGGTATACCACAGACCGGGATTGCTTTCGTCGCCGCCGCATTTTACCCAAACGTCGGGCGCTTGCGAAGCCGCCGCTATGCTTTGCATAGAGCCTGCCACGGAATTGTGTACCGTGCCGTACTCCGCCGCGTCGTCCTGAGCGAAGCCGTCATAGTCGCCGATAGCGGTTATCAGCTTGCCGCCGGGTATGCTTACCATCTCAAGCGGCACGGTCTCCTCTATGCCCTTGGAATTGAAGTAAAATTCCGGATGTTCGTCCCAGATATTATCACAGGCGAAAATTCCGTTTCCGGAAACGGTCATTATCTTATCGGTGTTGTTGGGGTCTATGCACAGGCAGCTGCTCCAATGCATGGAGGCGGTATTTATCCACTCTATGCCGCCGTCCGACATGGTCATAACGTCGTTGAGCAGCGTCCAGGTCTTGCCGCCGTCGGTGGTGGTGTAAAATTCATCGCCGTAAGCGCCGTTGGGCTGGAGCATATAGAGGTTTTCGGTGCAGGCCACCATTTTATTCGGGTCGTTCGGGTCGGATACCACGTCGCCGTACGCCTGCTTTTTAGGTGAAATGTCGGTCATCTCTCCGGATGCGGGGTCGTAAAGCGCTATTCTGCCGGAGGCACGGTTGTTGTTCCACGGCCCTTCGGTATCCGCGTA
>CANRII010000037.1 GCA_947630685.1 uncultured Ruminiclostridium sp.
TATCATCGGCGGGATTGATGACCGTCATGCCGGGTATAGCACGCATAAGCGCGATATCCTCGTTGCACTGGTGGCTCGCGCCGTCCTCGCCTACCGATATTCCGGCATGAGTAGCGCCTATCTTGACGTTAAGGTGAGGATAGCCTATGCTGTTCCTTACTATCTCAAAAGCTCTGCCTGCCGCAAACATCGCGAATGTGCTGGCGAAAACCAGCTTGCCGGTGGTGGCGATTCCCGCCGCAACGCCCATCATATTCGCTTCCGCTATACCGCAGTCGAAAAAGCGGTCGGGATATGCCTTTTTGAAAGTTCCTGTCTTGGTAGCCGCCGCCAGATCCGCGTCCAACACAACAAGGTCCTTTCTCTTTTCGGCGAGCATTACAAGCGCCTCGCCGTAGCTTTCACGGGTTGCTTTTTTATCCATTTTTAAGCTCCTTTCCTGTTATGAAAGCTCGGCAAGCTGCTTTTCAAGCTCTGCCTTTGCCTGATTATACTGTTCTTCGTTCGGAGCGGTACCGTGCCATGATACCTGATCCTCCATAAAGGAAACGCCCTTGCCCTTTACGCTCTTCTGAATTATAGCCGTGGGGCAGTTGAGCTTTCTCTCGGCGTTGTCGAACGCCTTTTCTATCTCGTCGAAATCATGACCGTCTATACATACCACGTTCCAGCCGAACGCCTTGAACTTTTCATCTATCGGATAGGGCGACATTACGTCGCTTATCTTGCCGTCTATCTGCAAGCCGTTATTATCAACGACTATGCAGAGATTGTCAAGCTGATAATGAGCCGCGAACATTGCCGCTTCCCATACCTGGCCTTCCTCTATCTCACCGTCGCCGAGTATCGCGTAAACTCTGTAATAATCGTTGGACAGCTTACCGGAAAGCGCCATTCCGCAGGCGGCGGAAATACCCTGTCCGAGCGAGCCGGTGCTCATATCAACGCCGGGTATCTTGTTGCGCACCGGATGTCCCTGAAGTCTTGAGTCGATGTGGCGCAGCGTTTTAAGCTCCTCCACCGGGAAAAATCCCCTGTTCGCCAATACCGAATACAATGCGGGCGCAGTATGTCCTTTGGAAAGCACCAGTCTGTCGCGCTCCGGCATCTGCGGGTTTTTAGGGTCGACGTTCATTCTCGCAAAATAGAGATAGGTAAGCGTGTCAGCTATCGACAGCGAGCCTCCGGGATGGCCGGACTTAGCGTTGTATACGCCCTCGATGATACCGAGCCTTACCTTGGCGGCAGTTTGTTCAAGCTGCTTTTTTATCATTTTGTCCATATCCTGTATTCCTTTCATCGGGGCATGCCCCGTTTATTCCTTTATCAAAGCGACGCGATATGTTCGATTATATGCGTCATCGGGTCGTCGTTGTTTGTGCCGATAATTATGTCAGCCGCCTTCTTCACCTCGTCGTGGGCATTTTCAACGGCGACGCCCAGATCGGCGGAACGCACCATCTCGGCGTCGTTGGGATAATCTCCCGCCGCCACGGTGAACCTGTGAGTGTTGCCGGTAAGCTCTAACAGCTTTTTATAACCGTAAGCCTTGCTTACTCCGGTGGGGAGAAGCTCGTAGAAAAACGGCGCGGAAAGCACTCTGTTCGTGCCCTCACAGCAGTTTTCGTCAATGAACGCGCGTATCTTCGGCATTTTGTCCTCAGGATAAGCGATCAGCACCTTGAGCCAGCCGCCGTCCGGAATATCGTCGATATCGCAGATAACGCCCTTAACGTTTTCCAGCGCCATGTGCATACGTTCTACGTCGTTGTTGGAGGGAACGTATACCGTGTGCTTATGCAATACCTCTATCCCGACGTCCGGGAAATTCTTGATTATTTCCTTTATGTAGCCTCGGGCACGGTAAGTAACTTCGCTTTGCCAAAGAAAGCTCTCGTCGTTAAAATCATACACCGCGGAACCGTTGAATATAACGGCGGGTATACTCAGCTTCAGCTTATCCGCGACCGGCTTCGCCATGGAATAGCCGCGTCCGGTCGCTATAGTGAACTTTCCGCCCTTAGCGCAAAAATCATCTATCGCCGCCATATCTCTTTGAGAAATATTTTTCTTATCGTCTAACAATGTGCCGTCAAGGTCGGTCATTATGATAACATTTGAAAAATTCATTTTATCCTACACTTATATTTTTGAACTTTCAAGACTGTCTAGCAGTCTTACAAAATAATCAGGCAGCTCAGAATCAAATTCCATATACTGCCCGTTCGGGTGGATAAAGCCCAGCTTTTTCGCGTGCAAACACTGTCCGCATAACCATTTAGGCTCGCCGTTTCCGTATACCGCGTCGCCTGTCACCGGGTGACCGATATACGCCATATGCACCCTTATCTGATGAGTGCGCCCGGTCTCCAGTTTAAGCCGCAGAAAGGTGTTTTTCGCGTACCGCTGTTCAACGAAATAATGGGTGACCGCCGGCTTTGAATTAAGCTCGGTGACGCACATTTTTTTCCTGTCCGACTTGTGTCTGCCTATCGGAGCGTCCACCGTGCCGTCCTCTTTTACCACGCCGCGAACTACCGCCGCGTATTCTCTGGTAAAGCTGTGCCGCTTTATCTGCTCGGCAAGCATTTTATGAGCGGTATCGGTCTTAGCCACCGCTAAAAGTCCGCTGGTATCCCTGTCTATCCTGTGCAGGATTCCGGGACGAAGCACCCCGTTTATGCCGGAAAGACTTTCACGGCAATGATACATGAGCGCGTTTACCAGCGTGCCGCCGTCGTAATGTCCCGGCGCGGGATGTACCACCATGCCCTTAGGCTTATTCACCACCAAGAGCTGGTCGTCCTCATATACGATATCCAGCGGTATATCCTCCGGGCTTACGTCAGGTTCTTTGACGTCGGGTAATGTAAGCACTACACGGTCGCCGGGCTTTAAGCGGCAGTTCTTTGCGCATACCGCCCCGTTTACCGTGCAGCCGCCGTCGTCGATTATCTGAGCCGCCGCGCTGCGCGAGATACTGTCAAGCTGAGTGCAGATGAATTTGTCCAGCCGCTCTCCGCCTTCTTCACACAGAAGCTCAAACCTCTCCATCCGGCTCTCCGTCCATGTGAGTGGTCGCCTTTTTACGGCGGTGCTCTTTTATCTCATCAATAAAAATAAATATTACCAATCCCACCGCGCCGACTACCGCGCAGATATCCGCGACGTTGAACACGGCGAAATGGATAAGACGAAAATCAAAGAAGTCGACTACAAAACCTCTGAGCAGGCGGTCTATAAGATTACCCGCTCCGCCGGCAAATATCAGCGAAATGCACCAGATATACCGGGGGTTTTTCACTCTCTTTGTAAAGAGCAAAAGCAGCATTCCTATCAATACCGCCGCCGTAATGATTATAAGCATCAACTGCTTATCCTCCAGCATACTGAACGCCGCGCCGGTGTTCCGCTCATAGGTTATATTGAACACCTGCACATCTCCGAATTGTATAAGCGGTATCGAATCATGCAGACTCATATTGCTGTCTATCAGAATTTTAGTAAGTTGGTCAAGACCGATAAGTCCTACTGCTGCCGCTAATGCTATATATAACATGTGTATTCCTTTTCTTGCGGGCAAGCTCCCGCAGCGGTAAAAGATAGATTATTGCTTTTTCCCGAATTCAAGCGGTTCGTGCAGATCGTTAGGCTTATCCTCGCCCAGCTTGAAAAGAATAGACTCGGTCTTTCTCTCGTCGGACTTCTTTTCCTCCGCCTTCTTATCCTCAGGTTTTTTCTCTTCCGGCTTTTTTTCCTCCGGCTTAGGAGCTTCGGGTTTATTCTCGGCGGGTTTTTCCTCCGGCTGCGCCTTGAACGGCTCGGTATTGTCCGGCTTTGCGGGCTGTTTAGCGAAAGCGCTGTCTGACGGCTTTCTGTTCTCTACCTCTTTAGCGGTGCTGATAACAAATTCATTCTCGCATTGAGCGGGTATGTCCTTGATATAGCTTATATGCGCGTTGTATGCGGCAAGTATCTTAGCGGTGTAGTCCGCTACCTCTTTTCTGGTGCGCTGAAGAACTATCTGCTCTCTTTCGGTCTGCTGCATCATTACGGTATGTATCTCGTCCGCCTTGCCGTTTGCCTCGTCGACTATGCGCTTCGCCTCGGCCTTTGCGTCGCCGAGCGCCTTATCGGATTCGGCTTTCTTCTTTGCGGAGTAATCGTCGGCGTCCTTTTTGGTCTTGCCGGACTTTTCGTTTGCCTCTTTGGTTATCTTATCGGCCTCCGCTTTAGCGTCGTTTACAATGGCGATACCCTGCTTTTTAGCTATCAGCAGAGCGTCGCGCAAAGCGTCCTCGTCGTTGCGGTATTCTCTTATCTTGGCGGCGAGCACCTCCAGCTTTTTCTCAAGCTCCGCGTTCTCGTTCTGGAGCTTTTTGAACTCAACAGACACATCGCGCAGATATTCGTCTACCTCTTCGGTCTTATAACCGTTGAATTTTACTTTTTCAAAGGTTTTGGTAACTATTTCTTTTGCATTCACAGAAACGTCCCCCTCCTGTTATATATACTTTTTCACAGTTATGTGAATATTCCCTTTTCTTCCCTCTCCGTCTATTGCGTGAAAGATGAATTTTCCTACCCCGCGCACCGATATTTTATCCCCGACGGCCAGCTGCTTTGAGCAGTCGGTGCAAAGCACGGAATTTAACGATACGCGCTGAGCTTTGACGTAATTTTCCTGCGCCGCTGAACGGCTGGTACCTATCGCATGGCTGATGATATTATCAAGCCTTAACGACGATACCGACAGCTTTATGTCCTTAAACTCGCGCTTAGGAAGCTCGGCGGCAGCGCCTTGTATCACCGTCACTCCTACGCCGCCTATTTTCGTTATCGACTGAGCGACATAATCCGAAACGGTGTCGTACAGATAAACTATAACTACGCCCTCTCCGACGTAAATATCGCCTATCCGGTCGCGCTCTATCCCAAGCGAGATGAGCGTTCCCAGCACATTTCGGTGAGTTATCGTATCGCTTTCACGAAAAGTAAAGGTCAGCGCCTTAATAGGATAAATACCGTCAAGCTGTTCCGCGTCAAAGTCATAAAACCGCAACGGAAACACACCCAGCACCGCGCGGCAGTACTCGGTATTCTTTTCACCGCCGTAAAGCCTTGAAAACACCCCGTCAGGCAGCTTTTCGTTTTTCAAAACGGCCTGCTCTTCCTCGGTGAGAAAGCGGGTAAAATACGGGGCGTTACGTTTTGCACAGACAGCGGCGGCGTTTATTATATGCGTAGAAAAGCTGTTATCCCCTTCGGACATATCAGCCTATATCATCAAAAATATCCTCGCCGGAAATGTTGCTTATCTCGTCGATAAATTCACCGGAGATATCAACATTAAACGGAGCAAGAACATAAGTGGTATCGCCTATCCTCTTCAGCTCGCCGTCGGTGATATAGCTTACGCCGCCGAGGAAGTCGATAAGGCGGTTTGCGATATCCTTGTTGGTGTTGCTGAACATCAGGATAACAGTATTTTTGTTTTTATAAAGCTCTGCTATTTCGGCAGCGTCGCTGTACTTTTTAGGTCTGCTTACCACCAAATGCAATGTGGTGCTTGCATTATAAGTATAGATCTTGCCGGACGACGCGGACGTGCTGCGGGGAGCCTCCGGAGCCTTTTCACGCTCTGCGATCTCCTCCTCGTAGATCTCGTCCTCTTCCTCAGATCCCTGTAATTTCTTGGTCCAATTCCTCAAACCGTCTAATTTGCCCATTTTTTGATCCTCCGTTATTTATTATAATTTCTGTAACCGAACAGGCCGCTGCCTATCCGTATTAACGTTGAGCCGTATTTTACAGCGTCGGCATAATCCGCCGACATTCCCATGGAAAGCACGTCGATATTCGCGTTGTCCTGACGCATTCGCTGATAAAGCTCCTGCATCTTAGCAAAATATTTCTCCTCGCCTCCCGGAGGCGGTATAGTCATCAGCCCGCGCAGCCGAATGTTCTCAAATTCCTCAATACGCTTTGCGGTGTCCTTCAGCATATCCGGAGATATGCCGCTTTTGCTGTCCTCTCCTCCTATGTTTATCTCAAGCAGTATATCGGTAGTGATACCGTGCTCGGCGGAGCGCTTGTTTATCTCCTGCGCAAGCTTTATGCTGTCCACCGAATGTATCATGCTCACCCTACCGATGATGTATTTTACCTTGTTGCTTTGCAGCGAGCCGATAAAATGCACCTCGGAATCGGGAGAATACCCGTCCGCTTTTCCGAGAAACTCCTGCACGCGATTTTCTCCGAGCAGGTCTATGCCTAAGCTCTCTGCATAATTTATCTTCTCGACCGGTACGGTCTTAGTGACCGCCATTATCCTCAGCTCGTCCTTTCGCCCGGCTTTATCCATCGCCTCGGCGGAGGTCTCTCGGATAACGGCGAGATTCTGCTTTATCTCGTCAAAGCCGGTCTGCTCGGCCGACCTAAAGCACCTTTCCGTCATAAAGGTTTTTACCCTCCGTGATTATATTGTCGTACAGCGCGAGATATCCGAGCTGTCCGCTGGTATCCTCCGCTATCACAAAATCCTCGCCGGAATATATCTGGTTTATCCTTCTGAATTCCGCCTGCGAGCCTGTCTTTATAAAGACTCCCATATTGTTGTCGTCGTCAAAATGTATCGCCGACGCGGATATCCTTATACCGTTGTATGCCTCAAGCGGCACGCGAAAACGCTCGGTGCGCTTTGAAGTAAGCAGCGAATTCATAACGTCGGAGGAAAATATAACGATAGTGTTGCCGTCGTCCTGCTTTTCCATCGACTCTATATACACCCGTATCGGCACAAGAGAACCGCCGGCATAGATAGTGACGTATGTATCCTCCTCCAAAACGATCGCCTTTTCGGTTTCTATCACCGCCGCTAACTTCCAGTTGTAATCGTCTATCAGCTTTCCGATAACATTACCGCTGTTTGTCGAGCGGGACGGCGTGTTTATTATCTCGGTTATGCGGCTGACGGTAAGAGAACTTATATCATCGAGGTTAAGCTCGCTTTCGTATCCGTCGGCGGAGCTTACGAAATACCCGCTTTCCTCCGAATAAATGCTTTGCGGTTCGGAAGAAATATTCTGCTCAAGGTTTTGCGCCTGCTGCTCCAAAGAGTTTATCACCGGAGTAAGGTCGGTGCTTTTGCCCTTTGCCATATCGCGCTTGCTTTGAAGATTGAGCAGCTCGTACTTTATATTGCCCGCCGCGGTATAATCCCCGTCGTATATCGCCTTTATAAGCTCGCTGTGCTTTTCCGAGATAAGCTTATTGAACGCCTCTATCTGAGAGCTGTCGGTGCCCGCAAGGCTCTGTGCGTCGTTAAGCGAATCTATCCGGCTTTTCAGCGCGTTTATTTTATTCTTTTTCTGAATATCGCCGGCGCTGCTGTATACGCTGGCAATAATGCTGTTTTTGCCCAGCTTGGAGCCATCGGCGTGCTCATAGCGAAGCACGCCGTCAACATCGCTCCTTACCGTGTGTTCGTTTCTTACGAACACACCGTCAAAAACCAGCGCGTCCTCCGATTCATAGCGGATAGCGACCTCGGTGCTTATTCCGTTTTCGCTGTGGATAGCGAACTGACTGATGACCGTAACTAACAGGAACACCGCCAGCAGCCCCGCTATTATCTTAGTTTTAGCTGATTTATCCATTGTCTCCTTGCTTTATGCCTGCTCGTCCGCCTTGTCGAAAGCATCGAGTATCGATATCGCCCTAAACGGGGTGATAGTCGAGATCGCATGCTTGTAGATAAGGTTCTGTTTTCCGTCTGTGTCAAGTATGACCGTGTAATTGTCAAACCCCTTGACAAGTCCCTTGAACTGGAAACCGTTGGTGATATATATCGTCACCGGTATCCTTTCCTTTCTGGCCTGATTCAGAAATACGTCCTGTAAATTGATCTCCTTTGCCATTGCCGTGACCTCCTTAAAATCGAACTGTTCGCTCGCGGCACCGTTTACGGAATATAAACGGCTGATACTATTTTAGCATATTTCAACCTGAATTTCTACAGGTTTTTATATATTTTTTTGCATTTCCCAAAATTTCTTTGAGAGATGTGCTGTTATCCGCAGGTATCCTGAATATCCTTTTATCTCTGTAAAACCATGTAAGCTGTCTTTTCGCATATCTGCGGGTTTGCTGTTTGAGCCTGTCAACGCATTGCTCAAGCGGTTCTTTTCCGTCGAGATACGGCTTGAGCTCCTTATACCCGATGGCCTGTGCGGCGGTAGGATACTCGCTTTGCGAATAAAACCGCCTTGCCTCGTCGATAAGCCCGCTTTCAAGCATCATATCCACTCTGCGGTCTATCCTGTCATACAACGTCTGCCGGTCGTGATCTATCATCATCATGCAGGGGATATAAGGAGAGGGGCGCTTTCGGCTTTCCTCCCTCAGCTCGGTCATCGTCCTGCCGCTGAGCTTATATACCTCCAATGCCCGAATTATGCGCTTTACATTGTTCGGGTGGAGCTGCGCGGCGGTCTGCGGGTCGATTTTTTTGAGCATATCCAGCAGATATTCCCCGCCTTTTTCTTTAGCAAGAACGGCAAGCCCTGCGCGGTACTCCGTATCCTGTCCGCATTCGTCGTCAAAGCTGATGTTGTCTACCAGAGAGCTTATATAAAGGCCTGTGCCGCCCGCTACTATCGGCTGTTTTCCTCTTGCGGCGATATCCGATATAACGCCGCCCGCCAGCTTTACATAATCCGCCACCGAAAAGCTCTGCTGCGGGTCGAGAAAATCTATCAGGTGGTGCGGCACGCCGAGCATTTCCTGCTCTGTCGGCTTAGCTACGGCTATATCCAGACCCTTATATATCTGCATGGAATCCGCCGAAACTACCTCGCCGTCCATATCCTTTGCAAGCTGTGCCGCAAGCGCTGTCTTGCCGCTCGCGGTAGGACCGCATACCACTATGAGAAACTGCTTTTCCATAACTCAGCTTCTATTGAAGAAATGCTCTATCCTGCTTTTGGTAAGTACGGTCATGACCGGTCTGCCGTGCGGACAGAAACGTATTTTCTTATCGTTGTAAACTCTTCTCGCCAGCGCCTCCAGCTCGTAAATATCTGTACGGTCGTTGGCTTTTATCGCGGACTTGCACGCCATGGTGTGCAGCATATCGTCAAACAGCGCCGCTTCCTGCTCGGCGCCGCCGTTCATCAGCCGCCCGGCGATATCGCAGATAAGCTCCTGCGGACTTTGAGTGATGATATCCGGCATCGCGGTCACCTGTACGGTCATATCGTCAAGGAAGATAAGCTCCACTCCCGCCTGCTCGACGTATCGGTAATACTCGTTCAGCGCGTTATATTCCTCCGCTGAGAGCTTTACCTTTACTTCATCCATAAGCAGCTGCGAGGTACGGAAAAACTCCTCCTTCAGCTTTTCAAACCTTATCCGCTCATGCGCGGCGTGTTTATCTATTATAACTAACTGATCCTCCGCCTCGCAGATTATATATGTGGCGGAAAACTCCCCGATAACGCGTATTTCCTTTTCTTCCTCCGGCTGCTCGGGGGTAATCGCTTTTACCGGCTCTTTATGCCGCAGACTGTCCTCGTTTATATAACTGAACTGCGGCGGTTCTTCCGGCAGAGGAACGTCGTCCTGCGCGGGGATACTTTCAGCAGCATTTTGAGCCTTTTCCTTTTGCTTATCAAAACGCTCCGGAATATTTATATTGCTGTGCAGCATTACAGGCTCGCGGCGGTTTTTAAGATAAATGCTCTGCACATCCACGCCGCGCGGTGTTTTATCCGTATCGGGCTTTGGCTGCTCCTTTTCGGAAAGCTCCAGATGCTGCTGCTCCGGCTCGGCTGTTTTAGCGGTGCGGGCGAAATAATTTTCCGGAGAGTAATCCTCTTTCGGCTTTTCCCGTTCGACCGTTATTTCTTTTTTGCGGTCGGCGCCCAGCAGCAGGGCGTTCTTCACCGTTAGATACACCGTATCGAACACCGCCTTATCATAAGCGAACCTGACTTCGGTCTTAGCGGGGTGTACGTTTACGTCCACCGCGTCGGCGGGCATGGTGATATCCAGCACGCAGGCCGGGTATTTTCCGGTCATTATCGTGCTGCGGTAAGCCTCTTCCAGTGCCGCCATACAGGTGGTGCTTTTTATATATCTGCCGTTTACGAAAAATATCTGCATACTGCGGCTTGCGCGGCAAAACAGCGGAGAGGACACATACCCCGACGCCGACATGCCGTTATAGGAATAATCCGCCGGGATAAGCGTTTGGGCGAACTGCTTGCCGCATACCGACCTTATCGCGGAATACAGCATACCGTCGCCGGTGCTTGTTCTGACGCTTTTATTATCCCTTATAAAGCGGAAAGATATTCCCGGCTCGGACAATGCCAGCCTGTCCACCGCCGCCGCTATGTAATTTCCCTCCGACACGTCCTTTTTAAGAAATTTCAGCCGTGCCGGGGTATTGTAAAAAAGATCGCGTATAACTATAGTTGTGCCCGCCGGACAGCCGCATTGCTCATGCGAAACGACCTCGCCGCCCTCCAGCACTATCCTGCCGCCCAGCTCGTCCTCCGGCCGCCGGCTCATCATCTCAATACGGGACACCGCCGCCACCGACGCGAGCGCCTCTCCGCGAAAGCCTAACGTCCCTATTGCGGCAAGGTCGCCGCCGGTCCGTATCTTGCTGGTCGCGTGTCTTAAAAACGCGGTCGGCAGCTCGTCATAAGCGATTCCGCAGCCGTCGTCTGTAATGCGCATATAGCTTATGCCGCCATTTTTTATTTCTATTGTTATATGCTTTGCTCCGGCGTCTACGGAATTTTCCGCAAGCTCCTTTATCACCGAAGAGGGTCGTTCTACCACCTCTCCCGCGGCGATAAGCTCTGCGACGCTTTTGTCAAGCAGTCTTATGGTCGGCATTTGCTGTGTTCCTTTCGATCTATATCAATGATTTTTTAAGTTCTTCGAGCTTTGCGTATGCCTCTCTGGGAGTCATATCGTCAAGGTCGAGCCCTTTTATCTCGTTTATGACGTTATGCCTTGCGGTAGCCTCAAAATCTATCTGGGTCTGCTCCTCTTCGCTGCTGCGAAGCTCCAGCTCGCGCTGTACGCGGGGAGCCTGCTCCATTTGAGCGAGTATCTCTTTCGCCCTGTCCAGCACCTTTTTCGGAAGTCCCGCGAGCTTCGCCACCTGTATGCCGTAGCTGTTGTCAGTACCTCCCTCGGCTATCTTATGCAGAAATTGTATATCGTCGCCTTTCTGCTTTACCCGAACGCTGAAATTTTTTACGCCGTCCTGCTCCCTCTCCATCGAGATAAGCTCGTGATAGTGAGTAGCGAACATCGTCTTGCAGCCTATCGCCTTGGAGGAAATATATTCCGCCACGGACTTCGCGATAGAAATACCGTCGAAGGTCGAAGTGCCGCGCCCTATCTCGTCAAGTATGACAAGGCTGTTTTTGGTAGCGTTCGCAAGTATCTCCGCCACCTCGTTCATCTCTACCATAAAGGTGGACTGTCCGGAGGAAAGGTCGTCGCTTGCCCCGACGCGGGTGAATATCCTGTCCACTATCCCTATCCTCGCATACGAGGCGGGAACAAAGCAGCCTATCTGCGCCATCAGCGTTATCACCGCCACCTGCCGCATAAAGGTGGATTTACCCGACATATTTGGGCCGGTAATTATCATCAATCGGTTTGCCCCGCAGTCAAGATAAACGTCGTTTGGTGTAAACAGAATTTCGTTGACGGTCTTTTCCACCACCGGATGCCGTCCGTCCTTTATCTCTATAACTCCGGTGTTGGCTATCACCGGACGGGTGTAGTTATTTTCTATAGATACTACCGCGTAGCTGCACAATACGTCGGTATCGGCAACAGATTCGGCGGTAAGCTGCACCGCGTCGAGATACTTTGCGATAAAATCCAGCACCTGGGAGAATATCTCCGCCTCCAGCGCAAGTATCTTGTCGTTAGCGCCCAATATCTCGCTTTCTATCTTTTTAAGCTCGTCGGTGATGTAGCGCTCTCCGTTGGCTAAGGTCTGGCGGCGAATATATCTGTCCGGCACCATCGAAACATTGCCCTTTGATACCTCTATGTAATAACCGAATACGCGGTTAAAGCCTACCCGCAGGTTCTTTATGCCGGTCTGCTCTCTTTCCCGCTGCTCTATCTCGCTAAGCATATCCTTGCCGCCGCCGGTTATCTTGCGCAGCCTGTCAAGCTCTTCGTTGAATCCGGCTTTTATATAGCCGCCGTCCTTAGTCAGCGCGGGCGGGTCGTCGGATATCGCGTTTTCGGTAAGATTTGCGATCTCGGTAAGGTCGCTTATCCTTTTATTAAGACTTTTTATCAGCGGCGCGTCCAATCGGGAAAGGTCCTCTTTAAGCTGAGGTATCGCCCGGCAGGTAACGCCCAGCGCGTATATATCCTTCGGGCTTGCGCTGCGGTATATAATGCGGGTCATCAGCCGTTCAAGGTCGTATACCTTGTCAAGATCGTCGCGGATATCGTACAGCACCGATGAATTTTCCACCAGCGCCTGTACCGCGTCATGCCTGCGGATTATCCTCGCCGCGTCGGTCAGCGGACGCTCTACGCATTGCTTTAACCTGCGCCGCCCCATACCGGTGACGGTCTTGTCCAATACCCAAAGCAATGAGCCGCGCTTTTCCCCGCTGCGCATGGTCTGGGTAAGTTCAAGATTTCTCCGCGCGTTAAAGCCAAGCTCCATATACTCCTGACCACTATGCACGTTCAGCTTTACAAAACGCTTTGCGCCGCTGCGCTGAGCCTTGGTAAGATAATCCAGCAGCGCCGATAAAGCGCGCACCGCGTTTTCCTTGTCGGCAAGCCCTATATCCTCTATGCTGCCGGAAAACTGCGCGGTTATCGCCGCTTCGTTAGGGGCAAAGCGCTCGTCGTCGAGCTGCTCCGCCGCGCACCTTGTAAAACGCGAGCGGATAAAATCATATACCGGCTTTGCCGTAAGCATACCGTAATTGAACAGCAGCTCGGCGGGTGTATATCTTGAAAACTCGTTTATTATCTCGTCGTACTGTTTTTTGCCGTTCGGCTTTTCAAAGGCGTGTACCTCTCCGGTGGATATGTCGGCAAATACCATTCCCGCGCCGCTTTCTCCGAAATATACGCAGGAAATGTAATTATTAACGCCCTCTTCGAGCATGGACGCCTCTATCACCGTTCCGGCGCTGACCAGCCGCACTATATCGCGGTCTACTAATCCCTTTGCCAGCGCGGGATCGATAGTCTGCTCACATACCGCGACCTTAAAGCCTCTGTCGATGAGCTTTTTGATATAGCCCTCCGCGCTGTGGTGCGGCACGCCGCACATAGGCACTCCGGCTCTTTTAGTCATCGCAAGCTCAAGCTCTTTAGACGCGACCAATGCGTCCTTATCGAACATCTCGTAAAAATCGCCGAGCCGATAAAACAAAATATAATCGCTGTAATCCTTTTTGATGTCAAAATACTGCTGCATCATAGGAGTCAGCTTTTCAGTCTTTTCAGGCATCTGCCCGACCTCCGTCTATCAGCCGCAGCCGCCGCAGGTCGCGCATGAACCGGTGCAGGCGGTATAATCGCAGGTGTCGGGGTCTTCGCCGTTTATGCACAGGCTTATTATCGCGTTCACGTCCGCCGCGAGCCTGTCCATTCCCTGCTTTGCCATGGTATAATCCGCCATGTGCTCGTTGGACATTACCAGCGTGTAAAGCCGCTGCATTTCCTTATTCGCGGCGTCCAGCTTTTCCTTGTCCTGCTCCTCGGGGGACTTGCTCATCTCCAGCCCTACCTGCTGCCTTTTGAGGTTGAATTCCCCTATAAGCTGCTGCAGCTCCTCGTCGGCGTCGTTAGCCGCTTTCGCCTTGCTGTATTCGATATAGCGTTCGTCCGCCTGTATCGCTTTTCCTAATTCTCTTGCCGCTTTGATAGCATCCATTTTTCCATTCTCCTTTTTATTTAGATATGTATTTGATACTTTAATTTATAAGCTCGCCCTCTACCGCCCACGGCATGGCCTTGGTGACTTTCACCTTTACAAAGCTGCCGATAAGGCTTTCCTCTCCGGCAAATCTTACGATAATGCTCTGCCTGCTGTGTCCGGTGAGATATTCCGGCTTGTTTTTATCATGACCCTCGCACAGTACCGTAAGAGTACTGCCGATATACCGCTGATAATTCTCCAGTCCTATCTGCCCCTGAACTTCAAGCAGCTCGCGCATCCAGATACCCTTTTCCTTGTCGCTTACGGGATCGTCCATTTCTGCCGCGCGCGTACCCTCTCGTTTGCTGTAGATAAAGGTATAAGCCATATCGTAGCGCACCTTTTTCATAAGCTCCAGAGTCTGGCAAAAATCCTCGTATCCCTCTCCCGGGAAACCGACGATTATATCGGTAGTGAGCGACAGATCAGGGATCCGGCTTTTCGCGTAGTTTACAAGCTCCAGATACTTTTCAACGGTGTAGCGGCGGTTCATCAGCTTTAATATCCTGTCGCTGCCGCTCTGTACCGGAAGATGTATATGACGCTCGATATGCCTGCTGTCGGCGATAACGTCGATAAGCTCTTTGGTGCAGTCCTTGGGGTGGGAGGTCATGAAGCTGAGCTTATATTCTCCCTCAAAGCCGTCAAGTCTTTTAAGCAGTCCGGCAAAATCCGTACCGCCGATATTCTTGCCGTAGGAATTGACGTTCTGCCCGAGCAGCATTATCTCCTTGTACCCTTGCGTTATCAGCTCGGACACTTCTTTTTCTATCGCCTCGGCTTTACGCGAACGTTCACGCCCGCGCACATAAGGCACTACGCAGTAGGAACAGAAATTGTCACAGCCGTACATTATAGGAACATATGCCTTTATATCGCTGTTTCTTCGGGTGGGGATACCCTCGCAGATCATCCCGTCCGCGTCCGGTATATTTACACAGCCCTTGCCGCCTGTCAGCTTTTCATACAGCATACGAGGCAGCTCGTGCATGGTGTGAGTACCGAAAACGATATCCACAAACGGGTAGGAGGCTTTCAGCTTTTCGGCGATGTGCTTTTGCTGTACCATGCAGCCGCCCACCGCTATCACAAGCCCTCTATTTTGCTCTTTCAGCTTTTTGAGCGCGCCGACGTTGCCGAACACCTTGTCCTCGGCGTTTTCTCTTACGGCGCAGGTGTTAAGGATTATTATGCCCGCGTCCTCCGGCGAGTTTACAAAATCGCAGCCCATTTGCTGCAATATACCCTGTATCTTTTCGCCGTCGCTGACGTTTTGCTGACAGCCGTAGCTGTGTACATACGCTTTCGGCGCACCGCCGCTGCTTTGGAAATACGCGCGTGTCTTATCTATGTATTCATTAAAAAGCGCGTTTTCTTCTCCGCTAAGTTCACGAATCAATGCTTTCCCTCCGCAGTTTAAGTGTTTTTGCGCTCACAAATCGCATATATGGTATTCCAATATAAATTATACCACACTCCCTGCAAAATATCAAGTGAAAAATTCTGAAAAATAGATTTTGTTTTTACCTTTCGAGTACGGTAATAATTACGTGTATTTTTCAAAAACAATTCCGCCGTCGGTAAAGCATGCCGACGGCGGAAACAATAATTTCAACGTCAAATGAAAAGATATACGAAATAACCCGCGTAAGCCGCCAGCATTATCCCGCCTGACAATCGGCTGAGCTGCTTTTTGCGCACTACCAGAAGTCCCAGCATGACCGCCGCCCCGATAGCTACCGCAGTATCTATCATAAAGCTCTGACCGAAAGCGAGCGGGCTTGGCGAGAACACCGACGCAAGTCCCACAACGAACAGGATATTGAAGATATTGCTGCCGATGATGTTGCCGATAGCGATATCGTCCCTCTTTTTAATGGACGCTGTAATACAGGTGATAAGCTCCGGAAGCGAAGTGCCGAACGCCACTACCGTAAGCGATATCGTGCGGTCGTCCACGCCCACCGTTTGGGCTATGCTCTTTGCCGCGCCGACGGTAAGGTCGCTGCCCAGCACTATGCTGACAAGTCCCAGTATAGTTATCAGTATCATTATCGGCAGCTTATCCTTGTCGGTAAGCTCCGGCACGTCGTCCGCCGCCGAATTGTCGCCCTTTTTATAAAGGTAAAACAGATAACCGAGAAAGCAGGCGAACAGCACCAGCAGAATAACGCCGTCTATCTTGTCCAGTCCGCCTCCTATCCAGCCCAGCAGTAAAAGCACGGCGGTTATCACCACTACGAACGGTATCTCGAATTTAAGGGTGTTCGGCTTTATCTTGAGCTTGGTTATAAGCCCGCTTACGCCTAAGATAAGCAGTATATTCATGATATTGCTGCCCACGACGTTTCCCACCGAGATAGCCGCCGCATCCTGAAAAGACGCGCCTATGCTTATCGCCGCCTCCGGTGCGGAAGTACCCATCGCCACTATGGTAAGACCTATTACTATCTGCGGTATATGGAATTTTGCCGCTATCTTGGACGCGCCCTCCACAAACAGATCCGCGCCCTTTATCAGCATCATAAAGCCGACGACCAGCACTCCCAAAGAGCAGATGATATTTACGTTGATGTTTATTCCCGCGGCGTTCATTATAGTCAAAACTATCCCCACCGCGAGCGCGCAAATCGCAAGAAACATACTTTTTCTCCTTTATAAAAAACGCTTGTCACACATTTAGGGGAATCCTTAACGGATCCCCCATAAAGCGTATTGATCTTTAGCTTAAGAACTCAGTCCTCCGGGCAAAGCTCGCGGTAAAGTCCTATATACAGCTTAGCGGACTGGCTCCAGCTGAAGTCGGCTTTCATCGCGCGTACTATCAGCTTGTTCCATTCCTTCTTGTTCCAGTAATGATCCTTTGCGCGGTTGATAGCGCCGAGCATGTCATGCGCATTGTAGGACTGGAAGGTGTAGCCGGTGCCGTTCTCGTTGCCGCAGTCGATTATGCTGTCCGCAAGACCTCCGGTAGAACGCACTATCGGTATCGTGCCGTAACGCAGCGAGATCATCTGAGCCAAGCCGCACGGCTCGCTCTTGCTGGGCATAAGGAACATATCCGCGCCCGCATATATCCTCTTTGCAAGATCGGGAACATATCCGCAGGTGAACGCCACCTTGTCCGGGTATCTCCAGCGCATCTCGTTGAAGAACTGCTCATACTGCGGTTCTCCCGAGCCGAGGATTATCACCTTGAAGCCGAGGTTTATAATATCGTCAAAGACGTATTTACCAGATCGAAGCCCTTATGCTCCACAAGGCGGGAGATCATGCCGAGTACCGGCTCGTCGCCCTGGGGAAGTCCGACCTCTTCAAGCAGCTTTTCCTTGCAGACCTTTTTGCCCGAACGGCGGCTCGCGCTGAAATTCGCGGGTATCACCGGATCGGTCTGCGGATTGTACATATCGGTGTCGATACCGTTGAGGAAGCCGCAGGTCTTGTAAGCCTTATCCTTTAACGCACGGTCAAGTCCGTGGGAGAACCACGGGTCGAATATCTCCCTTGCATAAGTGGGAGAAACGGTGGTGACCTTATCCGCTACCTCGATAGCCGCTTTCATGAAGTTTATATCGCGGTCGTATTCCATGAGGGAGGCAAAGTGGCGCGGGATACCGAGCACCTGCTCCAGCAGCTCCATGCCGTACCTGCCCTGATACTGGATATTATGTATCGTGAATACGTGCTTTATACCCCACAGCTTATGGTGATGCTCATAGAACATATGATAATATACCGGTATAAGTGCGCACTGCCAGTCGTTGGAATTGATGACCTGCGGCTTGAAGTCGATAACGGTCAGCATCTCCAGCACGGCGCGGGAGAAGAACGCATAGCGCTCCGCGTCGTCGTAATAGCCGTACAGACCGTAATCGCGCTTGAAATAATATTCGTTGTCCAGGAAATAATAAGTTACTCCGTTGATGTTCGCGGTAAACAGTCCGCAATACTGGCTGCGCCAGCCAACCGGAACATAAAAGTTTGTGACGTAGGTCATCTGCTCGCGCCATTTCTGAGCGATGGTGTTCACATAAAGGGGAAGTACAACCGCCGCCTCATGACCCTCCTCCGCTAAAGCCTTGGGCAAAGAGCCCGCCACATCTGCAAGTCCGCCCGAAGCCGCGACCGGCTGCGCCTCGCTCGCCGCATAAAGTATTCTCATTTTATCACTCCGTTCTTATAGAAGTATCGGTAAATTTTACGGACATATCCACAGTATATATCCTATTAAAATATACCATATTTTCGTATTAAAATCAAGCGAAAAAACATTTTTATCCCCGCGCTGTCGGAAAAATCGGAATAACCTACCAAAATTTTATAGTTTACTTGTGTATTTTCACAAAAAACAGAGCTTAGTATCTTGATTTTTTATCTCGGACGGTTTATAATGTATAGTGAATATATCTGTATATCCGTGCAGCTGCGTTCTGCCGGAACCGATTGCCGGTATTCAGCTTACCTTTTGAAAAAGGAGAATACATAATGAACAGAGATATAGGACTGACCGGATTGATAGCAAGCGGAGACCTTCAGGAGCTGCTGGACGCCTACGCTGCCGGCGTTAATATGTCGGCGTATGCGCTGGACCTTGACGGTCTGCTGACAAGAATAAGCGCGCCGACGGAATTTATTTCCTCCTATCTCCGCGCTACCGAGGAGGGCAGATCGTTGAGCGACCGCTGCGACCTGCGCGCCGGAGAGG